>NZ_JBSSBR010000005.1:0-119955 GCF_054059035.1 Thermostichus sp. MS-CIW-36 | reverse complement strand
ATTGAACGGCGCACCGAGGCTTTGGAACGGCGCACTGACGAGATGGCCCAAGAGATGCGGGAGATGCGGCAGGAGATTCGGGATCTGCGCCGCGATTTTTTGGAACGGCGTTGACTGCCAACAGCCCAGGCGCTCGGCGCTGCTGATGTGATCATCCCTAGATCCTCTCCTAGCAAGAGAGGGGGATCCACGAGATCTTTAGGGAGTTAGGGTTGGGAAGGGATCCCATCTGGATTAGTCTAGAGGGAACTTGGTCTGGCCTCATCGGCGTTTGCCATTCCCTGCGAGTTTGCATATGTCTGTGATTCGCGCCCTACACAGCCAGTTGGTAGCCAAAGAGCGCTCGGCGGAGGAGATCGCCCGCGAATACTTGGAGCGTCTCACCCAACTGGAGCCGCAGCTTAAAAGCTTTATTACTGTAACCGAAGAACTGGCTCTGCAACAGGCCAAGGCGGTGGACGCCCGCATTCGGGCCGGGGAAGAGATTGGCCCTTTGGCCGGGATCCCGCTTGCCGTCAAAGACAACCTCTGCACCCAAGGGATCCGCACCACCTGTGCCTCCCGGATGCTGGAGGGGTTCATTCCCCCCTACGAGTCAACAGTGACGGCGCGGCTGGCGGCTGCGGGCATGGTGACGGTGGGCAAGACCAACCTAGACGAGTTTGCCATGGGCAGCTCCACGGAAAACTCGGCCTTTCAGCGCACCGCCAATCCCTGGGATCTGACGCGGGTGCCAGGGGGATCCTCTGGGGGATCGGCGGCGGCGGTGGCTGCCGACCAAGCGGTGGTGGCCCTGGGCTCAGATACGGGGGGATCCATCCGCCAACCGGCAGCTTTTTGTGGGGTGGTGGGCCTCAAGCCCACCTACGGGCTGGTGTCTCGCTACGGGCTGGTGGCCTTTGCTTCGTCTTTGGATCAGGTGGGGCCGTTTGGGCGCACGGTGGAGGATGTGGCCCTGCTGCTGCAGGGGATCGCCGGCCATGACCCAATGGACTCCACCAGCTTAAAGGTGCGGATCCCGGACTACAGCCAAGCCCTGATCCCTGAGATCAAGGGGTTCAAAATCGGGGTGATCCGCGACTTGCTGGGAGAAGGATGTGGGGAGGAGACCCGCGCTGCCGTCCAAGCAGCCATTCAACATCTGCAAGAACTGGGGGCCGAGATCCTGGAGATCGACTGCCCCAGTTTTCGCTACGGCCTTGCCACCTATTACATCATCGCCCCTTCGGAAGCCTCTGCCAATTTGGCCCGCTACGACGGGGTGAAATACGGCCTGCGGGAACCTGCCGACTCGCTGCTGGCCATGTATGGCAAGACCCGCGCCCACGGCTTTGGGCCAGAAGTCAAGCGGCGCATCATGATCGGCACCTACGCTCTCTCTTCGGGGTACTACGACGCCTACTACCTCAAGGCCCAGAAGGTGCGCACCCTCATCAAGCAGGACTTCCTCAGGGCTTTCGAGAAGGTGGATGTGCTGGTCAGCCCCACCACCCCCACCCCAGCCTTCAAGCTCGGCGAGCGGGAGGATCCCCTCAGCATGTACCTGTGCGACCTGATGACGATCCCGGTGAACTTGGCGGGATTGCCGGGATTGAGCCTGCCCTGCGGGTTTGCCGATGGCCTGCCCATTGGCCTGCAAATTGTGGGCAATGCCCTACAGGAGAGCAAGGTGCTGCGGGTGGCCTATGCCTATGAGCAAAGCACCGACTGGCACAAGCGACGGCCCCCGCTGGGGCAGCCCTCAGTTGAAGAGGGCCAGGGATCCGATCCCGGCCAACCTCAAGCCAAGCGCAGATCCGGCAAAAGGAGCAAAAAATCCAAAAGCTGAGGCGGGAAGGGCGGCAACTAGGCCATGCCCATCTGGTTGGCCGCTGAAAAGCGTTCCATAAAGCGCAGGAAGCGATCCCACTCTGCCTCGGTTTCCATGTCGTAGGTCACTTCCAGGGCTTTGAATTCCCCGTTCAGGAACTTGGCCCTGATGTTGCGGGTGGTCAGCTCCCCTTCCTCATCGATCATCCGCATGCCGAGGATGTTTTGCGTATCGGATTTTAGATCCTCGAAGCGGAAAATCGCGGATCCCCGGTTGCCGGTCTTGGATTTCAGCACTCGCACCTGGGTGGGCACCTCTTGGATGCCGGGGGAGAACTCGATACTGGCCATGATGTCCTACGAAACACGATGATTTAAGCCATTATAACCGGCCAATCCCCGCATCCTGCTCCAGAAAATCTCTCAGCTCCTGGGCCGTCATCTGCTCCAGGTGATGGCCGGCCTGCCGTTGGGCTTCTGCCACATCGGGGATCCGGTCGCACAGGGCGCCAACCCGAAGGGGAAGAGGCTGGGCTGCCAACCCAGCGCGCGCTGCCGGAGTCACCTGGCCACAGAGGATGAGCAGGGGTTTTTGGGCTTGGATAGCCTGCTCCAGCACGGCCCCCACCACCTTTCCCATTGTGCTTTGTTCGTCGAGGCGGCCCTCTCCGGTGACGACCAGATGGCAGCGGCGGATGCGCTCCGGCAGGGCCAATTGCCGCGCCAAGAGCTGGATCCCGGACTCCAGAGTGGCCCCCAAAAAAGCCACCAACCCTGCTCCCGCTCCCCCTGCGGCTCCGGCCCCTGGGATCCCGGCCACTGCCCGGCCCAGGTCTCGCTCCACCACCGTTGCCCAATGGGCCAAGGCTTGCTCCAACTGCTGCACTTGCGGGGGGGTAGCCCCTTTCTGGGGCGCAAAGACGGCGGCGGCTCCCCACGGGCCGTTGAGGGGATTCTGCACATCGCACAGGCCGCGGATGCGTTTCCCCTGCCAGACAGGCTGTTCAGGGGACTCAATGCGCTGCAAACGGGCCAGCTCTCCCCCGCCCCAGCCGATGGGATCCCCGGCCTCGTTCAACAGGCGATAGCCTAAGGCCTGCGCCATGCCCGCCCCTCCATCCACGGTGGCGGATCCCCCCAGACCTATCCAGATCTCGGCAATAGGCTCTCGGCAGACGGCCCGCAGCAGCTCCCCCAGGCCATAAGTGGTGGTGCGGGTGGGATCCCGCCGCTCCGGTGGCACCAAGGTCAGGCCGGCCACCTGGGCCAGCTCCAACAGGGCCAGCTCTCCCGCCACCCCATATTCCGCCCAGACGGGATCCCCCAACGGGCCGGTGACCCATAGGCCCTTCTTCTCTCCCCCCAGCGTCGGCAGCAGTGCCTCTAGGGTGCCCTCTCCCCCATCGGCCAAGGGGATCCGCTCCACCTCGACTTCCGGCAGCACCTGTCGGATCCCGCGGGCCATGCTCTCTGCCGCCGCCGTGGCTGTTAGGGATCCCTTAAAACTATCCGGGCAAACCAAAATCCGCCGCGGTGGGCTGCTGAACTGGGATCCCTTTGCCTGGAAACCCGCATCCAGCATGGAACCTCCTCGGCGGCGCTAAAAGGTGGATTGCAAGCCTAGCCCTCCTCCTCTGCTGGCGAAGGCTGATCCGCGCTGGCAGGCTGGGAGGCACTGCCCAAAGATTGCTCCAGGGCTAGGCGCTGCTCCATGACCCGCAGGAAATAGCCGCCCATCATCGCGCCGGAGAGCATTTTCGCCAAGCTCTCGCGGTTGGTGATGATCTGAACCCCGAATTGATCGGAGGGCAAGCTCCCCACCAAGCTGCGGATGTTGTGGCCCAAGATCTCCAGCACTTCCGGAGAAGAATTGCGGGCAATATCCTGAAAGACACTGGGATCCTGAGACTGCAAGTATTGCCAGAGCCGGTTGTCGGGGCTCGGAGTTTGCACTGCCTCAAAACCAGGGATGAAATTCAACGGGCTCGCCATGGAGTAACCCAGCTCCACAAACACAGCAGGTGTAGCCCAAACTAGGGCGCCCGGCCTGATCCCACAGGCCTTTGCCGTTCCCGGAATTTGGGCTATCCCAAAGGTAACACCCCATCCTCACCCTCTCCGGTACGGGATCCCACCCTTCTGCGGCGGCAAATGCCGTACCTAAGTAACGGCCGGGGATCAAGCGCTGGCTTCTGAGGTCTCCTCCTCGGCAACCAAGGCAGCGGGTACCACTGTAACTCCCACAATGCTGTCTTCGGGATCCAGGCGTTGCACCAGTACTCCTGTCGCCTCGCGGGATTGGGTGGGAATGGCCTTGGCCAACTGGCGCATAACAATGCCTCTCGCGGTCACCAACAGGATCTCGTCCTCGGCATTAACGATGCGCAAGGCCGCCAGTTCATCGGAGTCCTGCCGGAACTTGGTGGCGATCACCCCCTTGCCGCCGCGGTTTTGCTGGCGGAAATTGTCGATGGCCGAGCGCTTGCCCCGCCCTTCTTTGGTGATCACCAGCACCCAAGGGTTAGCCAGCTTCTCCCCCTCTCGCTCGGCAGCCATCACCGATTCGGCAGAGATAATATCCATGCTGACGATGTCATCGCCGGCGTTGAGGGTAATGGCCCGCACGCCCCGGGTGGCCCGTCCCAGAGGGCGCAGTTGCTCGTCATCCGCCGGGAAGCGAATGGACATGCCTTGGCGGGTTGCCATCACCACATCGTCGCTGGAGCGGGCGCGGCGCACCCAGCGCAGTTCGTCGTTTTCTTCCAGAGAGATGGCAATCAGGCCGTTGGAGCGCACATTGGCAAAGGCGCTGAGGGCCGTTTTTTTGATGTAGCCCCCGCGGGTGAGCATCACCAGATATTCGTCCTCGCTGAACTTGCTTACGGGCACCATGGAAGTAACCCGCTCTTCCCGGGTGATCGGCAGCAACTGAACGATGGCGCTGCCGCGGGCGGCGCGGCTCCCCTGGGGGATCTGGTGGGCGGGCAGGGTATAGACTACGCCCCGATTGGTGAAAAAGAGGATGGTGTCGTGGCTGCGACAGGCAAAAAACTGTTCGATGGCATCGTCTTCTTTGATGCGGGCGCCGGCTTTGCCGCGGGTGGCTCGCCCCTGCACTTGGAACTCCTCAAGGCCCATGCGCTTGATATAGCCCTGCTCGGTTAGAAAGATAACCGTCTCCCGATTTTCGATCAGATCATCCGTTCCCAGCTCCCCATCCTCCAAACAGAGGCGGGAACGGCGCGGGCTGGCAAAGCGGGCTTTGAGCTGCTGCAGCTCTTCGCTGATGATCTGCATCACCCGTTCTCGGCGGGCCAGAATATCCCGCAGGTCGGCAATTTGCCTCACCAAGTCTTCGTGCTCGGCCTGGATTTTTTCCGCTTCCAGGGCGGTGAGGCGGCGCAGCTGCATCTGCAGGATCCCGTCGGCTTGGGCTTCACTCAGGCCCAACACCGCCTGCAATTCCTCTCGGGCTGTGGCGGTATCGGCGGCTCCCCGAATGAGGGCAATCACCCGATCCAACTGCCCCAAAGCCAAGAGATAGCCCTGCAGCAGGTGATCCCGCTCTTCGGCTTTTTGCAGCTCGTAGCGGGTGCGCCGCTCGATCACCTCTTCCCGAAAATCCAGAAAAGCCTGCAGCGCGTCCCGCAGGGTCAGGGTGCGCGGCTCGCCGTTGAGGATGGCCAGCATATTGACCCCGAAGTTGGCCTGCAGGGGGGTTTGCTTGTAGAGGTTGTTGAGCACTACCTGCGGCTGGGCATCCCGCTTTAGCTCGATCACCACCCGCATGCCGCTGCGGTCGCTCTCGTCGCGGATGTCGGCAATGCCTTCCAGCTTTTTCTCGTTGACCAGCTCGGCGATCTTCTCGATCATGGCTGCCTTGTTGGTTTGGTAGGGCAGCTCGGTGATGATGATGGCATCCCGAACCGGTCGGCCCCGCTGCTCTATGGTTTCGACGGTGGCCACCCCCCTCAGGGTGATGGAGCCGCGCCCGGTGGTGTAGGCTTCGCGGATGCCCTCTTGGCCCATGATCAGCGCCCCGGTGGGGAAGTCAGGGGCGGGGATCCACTGCATCAACTCCAGGCTGGTCAGGTTGGGGTTGTGGATGAGGGCGATCAGGCCGTCCACCAATTCGCCCAAGTTGTGGGGCGGGATGTTGGTGGCCATGCCCACGGCAATGCCGGAAGAGCCGTTCAGGAGCAGTTGCGGGATCCGCGCCGGCAGCACCAGGGGTTCTTGCTGGGATCCGTCGTAGTTGCCGACAAAATCGACAGTGTTGGCGTCAATATCTTGGAGCAGGGCTTCTTGGGCAAAGGCAGTCAGCCGACACTCGGTATAGCGCATGGCTGCCGGCGGATCGTTGTCCACAGAGCCGAAGTTGCCATGCCCATCCACCAGCCGCTCCCGCATGGAGAAATCTTGAGCCATGCGCACCAGCGCATCATAGACGGCCTGATCCCCATGGGGATGGTATTTCCCGATCACATCCCCCACCACGCGGGCACACTTGCGGAAGGGGCGATCCGCCGTCAGGCCCAACTCGTGCATAGCGTAGAGAATGCGGCGGTGCACCGGCTTCAGGCCATCCCGCGCATCTGGCAAAGCCCTCCCGACGATCACGCTCATGGCGTATTCCAGGTAGGACTGCGACATCTCCCGCTGCAGGTCGGTGGAGATGATGCGCGCCGTCGATTCGTTGTCGCTCATGGGGTTGGGTTATCCGTAAGGGATCCCAGTCGGCCTTGGCGCAGTGGGTTCATGGAAGTTTATCGAGAAGCCAACCTTGGCCGTGGCAGAGTAAACTACCCAACCCTGACTGCTTCGCAGTACGGGGCGGGCTTTCGGTAGCCCTGCAGTTAGTAAACTAACCACGAGCCTCTGGGCTGGTTTACGGGCAGCCCCAATCGACCGTTACCAGTGCCCTAAACAGCCGTTTCTGGTGTCCGCAGAATTATTATAGCATTCCTCCCGACACTGACCCTACGGGTACAGTGCGGGGCTCCTGCGCTAGTAAGCTGAAGGTGATTGAATTGAGCAGAAAGCTTTTGTATTCCCAGTCTACCATTCGCCCTTTGTGAAGGCTGGCTGACTTCCAGTAGGAGAGGCTCGGTGGTTCATCGGCGGCCCTCTCTACAGCCTCATGGATCGAGATTTACAGGTGGGCCAAGCGGAGCTGATCATTACCCTGACCGGCATCGACGACACCTTTTCCCAAACCATCCATGCTCGCCACTCCTACTTGGCCGATGAGATTCTCTGGAACCACCGATTTGCCGATATTCTCCACCTGGACAGCAATGGGCATCGCTATGTGGACTACTCTCACTTTCACACAACTCTACCGGCTCAAGCCCCATGCCCTCGCTTGGAGGGGAATCCTTGAGGGAAACTATAGAAGAAAATCTATTCTCTAGCATGATCTCTATAGTAACGTTCAATGATAGGCTGCCCATAGCGTGGAGGGCTTTGGGGCATGCTGAGCCAAGCGAAAGAACAACAGTCCGGCAACAGGAGATTTCTGGATTGGCACCGACGTCTGAGCCTAGACAACTGGCGCGGGGATCTGTTCGGCGGGTTGACGACGGCGATTGTTTCCTTGCCGATGGCCTTGGCCTTTGGGGTGGCTTCGGGGGCAGGGCCGGTGGCGGGCTTGTACGGAGCAGTATGCGTGGGCTTTTTTGCGGCTCTGTTTGGGGGTACGCCCACGCTCATCTCCGAACCCACCGGGCCGATGACTGTGATGATGACGGCGGTGGTTGCTAATGTTACAGCTCGTTACCCGGAGCAGGGGCTGGGGCCGGCCTTCACCGTGGTGATGCTGGGGGGCTTATTTCAGATCCTGTTTGGATCCCTGAAACTGGGCAAGTACATCACCCTCATGCCCTACAGCGTTATCTCCGGCTTTATGTCCGGGATCGGCTGGATCATGATTTTGCTGCAGATCCCGCCGCTTTTGGGCCACGCCAGCCAGGGGGGAGTGATTGGGGCGGTGCAGAACCTGCCGACCTACCTGCTCAACCTCAAGATACCAGAGCTGGGGCTGGGGCTGCTGACGCTTGCTATCCTTTTTGGCTATCCCAAGCCCTGGCGACGGGTGGTGCCGCCGCAGTTGGTGGCTTTGGTGTTGGGAACGCTGGTGGCCAGCTTGTTCATGGCCGATTGGGATTTGCGGCGCATTGGCCCCATCCCCACCGGTTTGCCGCAGTTGCAGTGGCCGCAGTTGCCCTTTGCTTCTCTAGCTAACCTGGTGCTGGATGGAGTGGTGCTGGGGATGCTGGGCTGCATCGACACCCTCTTGACGGCAGTCATTGCCGATAACCTCACCCGCACCCGCCACGACTCCGACCAAGAGCTGATCGGGCAGGGGATCGCCAATATTGTCTCTGGCTTCCTGGGGGGCTTACCGGGAGCCGGCGCCACCATGGGCACAGTGGTGAACATCCAGTCGGGCGGACGTACCCCTCTAGCCGGCATTACCCGAGCGTTAATCCTGCTGATGGTGGTGCTGTTTGCCGCTCCCCTCACGCAAGGGATCCCAATGGCGGTGCTGGCAGGGATCGCCTTTAAGGTGGGGGTGGATATCCTCGACTGGAGCTTCCTCAAGCGGGCCCACCGCCTTTCCCTCAAAGGGGCAGCCATCATGTACGGAGTGATGTTCATGACGGTGTTTGTGGATCTCATCGCTGCCGTAGGGGTGGGGGTGTTTGTGGCCAACTTGCTCACCATTCAACGCCTCAGCGAGATCCACTCCGAAGAGGTGAAAGCCATTACCGATGCCGATGATGCGGTGGATCTCACTCCCCGTGAGAGGGAATTGCTGCGCCAGGGATGCGGGCAGGTGTTGCTGTTTTACCTGAGCGGGCCGATGATCTTCGGGGTTTCCCAAGCCATTTCCCGCCAACATCAGGCGGTGGCCTCCTGCCAAGCGCTGGTGGTGGATCTATCAGATGTGCCGATGCTGGGAGTTTCGGCGACGCTATCCTTGGAAAATGCCATTCGCGAGGCCCTGGATCGGGGCAAACAGGTGTGGATTGTTGGGGCCAAGGGCCGGATCCGGCAGCGCCTGGAAAACCTACATTTGCCGCTGCCCCCAGAGCGGTTTGTGGACAGCCGTGAGGTGGCTTTGGCCGAGGCTGTTGCCCAGTTGGGCTTGCCGCTCGAGGCCAGTCCCCTGGTTTGAGTAACCCCAATTGGCCTGAGCCACAAAGCTGCGGGATCCGTTTGCCAGATCTAGGTTAAGTCTGAGTCTATGCAATGGAAGGGTCGGGTCGCCTACTTGGCAACCATGCATCGCAAAGAGCAGGTCATCGGCCCTCTCTTGGCCGAACATTTGGGGATCCAAGTCCAAGTAGCAACTTTTGACACCGACCAACTGGGCACCTTCTCGCGGGAGCGGCCCCGACCGGGGGATCCCATCCACACTCTGCGCCTGAAGATTGCAAGGGCTTTGCAGGATCATCCTGAAGCTCTGGGCTTGGCCAGCGAGGGGTCCTTTGGCCCCCACCCTCAGATCCCTTGGATCCCTTGGAATCAGGAGTGGGTCATGCTCAGGGTTTTTGAACCCGGCGCGGAGCCCTTGGAGCTGGTCGGCTATGCAGAGAGCACCCAAACCAATTTCAGCCATCGCTGGGTGCAGAGCTGGGCAGAAGCGCTGGACTTTGCCCAAAGGGCGGGTTTTCCCCAGCATGCCCTGATTGCCCTCGACCGGCCAGAAAAGCCTCAGGTCATCCACAAAGGAATCCAAGATGAAGAGACCCTGAAGCAGGTGGTGGGGGAGATGCTGACTCGGCAAGGGGGCCTTCATCTGGAAACCGACATGCGGGCCATGTGCAACCCAACCCGGCTCCAGGTTATCGCAGCCGCCACCCAAAACCTAATCGCCAAGGCCCAAAGCCTGTGCCCGGCCTGCGGCACTCCCGGCTACTGGCGGATCCGCTCGATCTCTGGACTGCCCTGCGGCCAGTGTGGCGCCCCCACCCCTGTAACCAAGGCGTGGGTATATGGCTGTGCCCGCTGTTCCCATACCCACACCGAGCCTGTGGCAGAGCCTTGGGCGGATCCCGCTCAGTGTGCTTTCTGTAATCCCTAGCCTTGTCTTGAGCCCGACCTCAGGCTCTCCAGAGCCGGCATTGTCATCCCCGCAGAGGAGTTGTAGTCGTTTCAGGTTAGGGTGAGACACCTGGGCTATAGAGAAAAAGCCCTTCGCTGTATGCACTCAACGTTTCAGACGTGGGTGCAGTGTCCTAGTCTGAATCGAAATGACCATAAAGGAAGGTTTGAACCAAAAAAGGGATCCACTGCAGTGGATCCCCTAACCAGCTATGAACCTGCAAAAGAGGTCAACTCATCAGAAGTTGAACACAGCCCGCAGAGCACCTACACCAATGGTTGGGTCGTTGTCCCCAGGTAGAGCACCATTGGGGTTGCTCACAAAGTAGGCCGCCGGGGTAAGGGTGAGGTACTCGTTCACCGGGAAGCTGTAGTAAACATCCACAATGAACGGGCGGGTATCCCAAACTCCTTCATTTTTGGTGGTCACAATTGGCTGGCCAAAAACCACACCCCCTTGAGCACCCTCAATGAACAGATCTGGGAAGGCGAAGCCAAACAGGAATCCGTTAAAATCTTCATCACCCGGATCGATGGTGCCAGCCGGTACCACATTGGGCAAGTTGTAATCCACATTGCCAGCCGTAAACCAGCCAGACAAGGTAATGCGAGGGCTAAGCTCCCAGTTGGCTGCGACTGTAAAGGCGTTTACCCGCGCAGAGACATCGGCCTGCGTTGCCGGTCCGCGGAAAAGGGGTGTACCGCTGGCCAGGAAGGTGGGGCCGTCATTTGCTTGCTGCAGATAGGTACTGGCAAACTGCAGGTAGATCTCCAGGTTTTCATTCGGCAGGAAGCCCAGCTCCACCACGTGGGCACTGTCGCTACCGGTTATACCGCTGTCGCCGAAGCCGTTGCCCAAGGCTTGAGCGTTCCTGGTGCTGTAGGCGTAGGCTAAACGAAACTGGTCGCTCAAACGGTAGCGAAAACCAAATAGGGTTCCGCTGGGCACATCTGCCGTAGATTTGGGAGGATCGGCAAAGTCCGACAGGGCATCAAAGGGCGTGCTGTACTGCAGAACGCTCCCCACTCCCGTACCCGTAATGCCCGTGTAGATAGTAGCAGCGCGGTCGAAAGCAGGGAATTGATAAACCAGCTGGGCCAGGGTGAAAGTGCCACCGCCACCACCGCCAAAGCCAAGGCCGGGATCCCCATCAAAGAACTCAGTCACAGCGTTGCGAGCTTGGAGACGAATGCGCAGGCGATCGCGACCCACAAAAGAGGCATCGAAGTTCAAGCGTACCCGATAGGGAAGAGTCATGTTGGCTTGGTTTTGCTCTGCTACTACCTTCCCATCAACAACTCTGTCTTCCGTGAGAGCGCTGCCTACAACAGCGGCGATGACTTGGGCATTCAACTTGGTAACCGGGTTGAAGACCTTCCCTTTCAAATCAGTAACATCGGCTTCCAGGGCATCCACCCGCCCGCGCAGGGCTGCCAGCTCAGCAGCAAATTCCTCTTGCAAGCGCTGCAGAGTGGCCAAGTCTTCCTTGGAGACTTTGTCGGCCAAACCGGCTGCAATCAACTCATTGATGCGATCCAAGCAGGCGTTCATACCGGCGGCAAACTCAAAGCGAGTCATAGCCCGGTTGCCGCGGAAGGTGCGGTCAGGGTAGCCGGCAATACAACCGTAGCGCTCCACCAAGGATTGCAGGGCTTGGAAGGCCCAGTCGGTGGGCTGCACATCCGAAAGCTCAGAGATGGAGGTGACCGGCCCGGTAGCTTGGGCATAAGCCACTCCAGGGGTCAGGATCGCTGCTGCACCCAGAGTGCCGGCCAGCAGCGTTTTCCAGTAGTTCGCGTGTTTCGCGGGCATGTTTCTCTCCTTGTTCTTTTCCTCACACCTTTTTGGCTGTAGGGATGTCCTCATAGAAGCGACAAACTGCCTACCTCAACAACGAGCCTGGCAATTGGGGACTCTGGGAAGACATAATACAGCCGAAATCCACATCGTCTACCACTTTACACACTTTCTGGGCAAGACTCAATGCGAGACCCAACTGCGGTAGATGATCGAGGCTCGATATCCACTACTCTACCTCAGGGATCCGGCTCTGGCTAGCGGGTGTATCTCAAACTGAGACAGAGCTCTCAAGCTGCAAGCTCCGGTGGGGATGGGCGGTACCGGACTCGAACCAGTGACATCCTGCTTGTAAGGCAGGCGCTCTACCGCTGAGCTAACCGCCCCCGAGGGATCCCAGTCCACCGAGTTTAGCATTCTCAAGGGACTATTTCCCCATACCCAAGCTCTGCGCCTTCTGGTACACCTTCCCCTCTGTGAGCAGGGAAGGGGCGATGCAGATCTCCACCTGCTGCATTTCTCGGAGATTGGCAGCCCCCAAGGTGGCCATGCTGGTGCGCAGAGCACCCCAGAGGTTGTGGGTACCGTCGTCCAGGCGGGCGGGGCCGCGCAAGATTTCTTCCAAGGTGCCGGTGGATCCCACGCGGATGCGGGTGCCGCGGGGCAAGATGGGGCTGGGGGTAGCCATGCCCCAATGAAAGCCGCGACCGGGGGCCTCATAGGCGCGGGCCAAGGGGGATCCGATCATCACTGCGTCCGCTCCACAGGCGATGGCCTTGCAAATATCGCCGCCGGTCACCAATCCCCCATCGGCAATCACAGGGACATAGGTGCCGGTTTCCGCCAAAAACTGCTCCCGTGCAGCGGCACAGTCGGCGATGGCCGTAGCCTGCGGCACTCCCACCCCCAACACGCCTCGGGAGGTACAGGCAGCGCCAGGGCCGATCCCCACCAAGACACCGGCAGCTCCGGCCTGCATCAGCTCCAGAGCGACATCGTAGGTAACGCAGTTGCCCACCACAACAGGAATGGGCATCGACCGGCAAAATTGGGCCAGATCCAGCAGTTCCATGCCTTCGGGAACCTTGTGGTGGACGGAAACTACCGTGGCCTGAACGAAGAACAGATCCCCCCCGGCTTCAGCCACCAGGGGGCCGTATTGGGCGGCGTGGGCGGGCACACTGCTGGCTGCTGCAATGGCGCCACCGGCCTTGATTTGGCGGATGCGCTCTTGAATCAGATCCGGCTTTACAGGTTCGCTGTAGAGGCGCTGCATCAGAGGCACAAACTCGTCTTTGCCCACCGACGCAATCTGATCCAACACCTCATCGGGATCGGCGTAGCGGGTTTGGATGCCATCCAGGTTCAACACCCCGAAAGCTCCCAGCTCCGAGAGCAAAATGGCCATTCGCACATCCACCACGCCATCCATGGCGCTGGCGATGATGGGGATTTGCCGTTGGATCCCTCCCAGGGTGAAGTGGGTGTCCACCAGGCTGGGATCCAGCGTTCGTCTGCCTGGGGCCAGCGCGATTTCATCCAGCCCGTAAGCGCGTCTTGCCTGCCGATTGCGGCCCAGTTGCACGTCCATTTTTCCCCTGTTCTGCGGATCCTTGTTCTTATCATGCCGCCAAGGGGGGATCCAAGGCCAGCGAGAGTCTTGTTCTCTTGGCTGCGATCCCGGAGCGGGTCTCAATCCGCCCCAAAGGTTCGAGGGGGCAGGGGCGTGAAAATGTGCCCTTCTTGCAGGTTGCCGAAACTGCGGCAGCGCTCGGATCCCCAGCGGAACCCGTAGAGGGCGATGTAAGCACACATCAAGGCATCCACTTGATCTTCGTAGTTTTTGAGCCGACGGCTCTTGAGGGATCCCACCTCCACTTGGAGCAACGCTTCGTGGCCCCGGAGAGCTGGGTCAGCGGCAGCCAGAGAGCGCAGATGATGCTGGTAAAGCTGCCAGGCTTGTTGCCGTTCCGGCCAGGTGCGTCGAGGGCGGGCCTTGTATTTTAGAGTGCGGCTGAGGCCAAAGAGGCTGACCAAGGCGCTGTGGGGGAAGACCTCGGTCACTTGGCGGGTAAGTTTTCCTCGCTCGATGCTGGCCTGCTCCCGAAAGCCATAACTGGCTAGGGCTTGCACCAAGGCTTCCCCTCTCACCTGGCCGTTTTTTTCTAGAAGCCGGCGGTTGGCTGGGTGGGCCCCGGCTGCATAGGCGCGAAACACCTGGTTCAGTTCTGCCTCGGCCCGCCGTTGTCCTGTGAGGTTGGGAACCCGCAAGGGCGCATCCACCGCCACCAAGCAGGGATCCCCTCCCGCCTGAGCTTGAATGTAGTCCAGGATCTCCTCATCCGTCTGGAGAATGCGGCTATCGACCAGATAGCCTGTCAAGTTCTGCCTGCCGGGATCCCCGAGCTGGACTCGCAGCGTGGCCAGACCGGAAGGGTTGCGGGTTGACCAGGCCAGATCCAGGCCAATGCAGATCAACTGAGCCACACCGCCTTCCCCTTCTCTTCAAGTTGGACAGAATCAGAGTCGTTATCAAAAAACCAGTTTGAGGCAGTTCCCGATTGCATGGCTCCGGCGCCCTCACCCCCAGACCCTCTCCCTCTGAGAAAAGGGGTTAGGGATCAGCATCACAAACAGTTTCGCTGCTGTCTCACGGTCGTTGGGAATGATCCCGCCGGATTGCCTGCGTCTTGATGAAAATCCACAAGAAAAGGGATCCCACCAGGGGATCCCCAGAGATTCATCCAAGATGCCTGGCCAGGAAGCGAAGTGCCCATGGGCTCTTCGGTGAGCCTCAGGGATCCACCTCGCTGTGGCGGTCAACGGATTAGTAGTCGTAGTCACTCATGCCGCTGCCGCTGCTTGCCGGCGTGTTGGTTTTGGGCTCCGGCTTGTCCACCACGATTGCTTCGGTGGTCAGCACCATCCCCGCAATGGAAGCAGCGTTTTGCAGGGCGGAACGGGTAACCTTGGCCGGGTCTACAATGCCCGCTTCGAACATATCCACGAAGGCGTCGTTCTGGGCATCGTAGCCGGTGTTGAAGGGCTTGTCTTTCACCCGCTCCAGCACAATGGAGCCGTTTTGGCCGGCGTTCTCAGCAATGCGGCGCAGCGGAGCACCCAGAGCGCGGGCGACCAGGTTGGCCCCCACCAGTTCATCGCCGGACAGGTTGGCTTGCGCCCACTCGGTTACCACTGGGATCAGGTGTGCCAAGGTGGTACCGCCGCCGGGAACGATCCCTTCTTCTACCGCCGCTTTGGTGGCGTTGATGGCATCTTCCAGGCGCAACTTGCGGTCTTTCATCTCGGTTTCAGTGGCCGCGCCCACTTTGATCACCGCTACGCCGCCGGAGAGCTTGGCCAGGCGCTCTTGCAGTTTTTCTTTGTCGTAGGTGGAGTCGGTTTCCTCAATTTGACGGCGAATTTGCTCGCAACGAGCTTTCACGGCCGCTTCGTTGCCTTCCGCCACGATGGTGGTATTGTCTTTGGTTACCGTGACGCGACGGGCAGTGCCGAAGGAATCGAGGCGAGCGTTCTCCAGCTTCAAGCCCCGCTCTTCGCTGATTACCTCACCGCCGGTCAGGATGGCGATGTCTTCCAGCATGGCCTTGCGGCGATCCCCAAAGCCAGGCGCTTTCACCGCCACCACGCTCAGCACACCCCGCAGCTTGTTCACCACCAGGGTGGCCAGCGCTTCTTTCTCAATGTCTTCGGCGATAATCAGCAGGGGACGACCGGCGCGAGCCACTTGCTCCAGAACCGGTACCAGGTCTTGCACCAGGGTGATCTTCTTATCGGTGATGAGGATGTAGGGGTTTTCCAGAACCGCTTCCATCCGCTCGGTATCGGTGACGAAGTAAGGAGAGATGTAGCCCTTGTCGAAGCGCATCCCTTCCGTCACTTCCAGCTCGGTGGTCATGGACTTGCCTTCTTCCAGGGAGATCACCCCTTCGCGGCCCACCTTGTCCATGGCCTCGGCAATCATACGGCCCACTTCTTCATCGTTACCGGCGGAAATGGCCGCCACCTGGGCAATGGCTTTGGAATCTTCGACCGGGCGGGCATGTTCGGCGATTTTGTCTACCAAAAACTTCACCGCCTTGTCGATCCCCCGCTTTAGGGCAATCGGGTTGGCGCCGGCAGCCACGTTTTTCAGACCTTCTTTCACCATGGCGTGAGCCAAGACCGTGGCCGTGGTGGTGCCATCCCCAGCCGTGTCATTGGTCTTGGAAGCCGCCTGCCGGATCAAGGAAACGCCTGTGTTCTCAATGTGGTCTTCCAGCTCGATTTCTTTGGCAATGGTTACCCCGTCGTTGATGATTTGGGGGGCGCCAAACTTCTTCTCCAGCACGACGTTGCGCCCTTTGGGACCCAGGGTAACGGCTACGGCTTCTGCCAAAATATCCATGCCGTGCTCTAGAGCGCGGCGGGCTTCTTCACTGAAGATGATTGATTTGGCCATAGTCAACCTCTCCGATGCAAATGCAGGTAAGGGTGAAACAGAGTCTCAAGGATTCAATCGTTCGTTGAACTGCTGCTGAATCACTGACCATTACTGAACAATGGCGAGAATGTCCCGCTCGGCCAACAGCACATATTCATCGCTGCCCAGCTTGACTTCGGTTCCGGCATACTTGGAGTAGAGCACTTTGTCGCCGGCTTTCAGTTCCATCGGGATCAGCTTGCCCTCGTCGTTGCGCTTGCCAGGGCCAACAGCAACCACTTCCCCCACCTGGGGCTTTTCCTTGGCAGTGTCCGGCAAGAAGATCCCACCTGCGGTTTTCTCGTCCTGCTGAGCGATTTTGACCAGCACGCGGTCGCCCAGCGGCTTCAGGGTAGAGACGTTAAGAGCCACTGCAGCCATGACGAATGTCCTCCTCTTTCCATTAATTCCGCTTCCCGAGGGGAAGCGACTTAGCACTCTCGACTTACGAGTGCTAGTTTATCAGCCAACTTTCTGGCCTGACAATAGCCTTTGTCAGCGGGATCCCGCTTTTGGCAGGTGCGGTCGGGGTGCGGATCCCCCTACTTTGGGGTCTGCTGTGGGATCATGACCTGAGTTGGGCTTGGTTGAGAAGGTGTGGATCCCGTTTTTTCAGGTGGATGCATTTACGGCGGTGCCTTTCGGCGGCAATCCGGCAGCGGTGTGTCTGCTGCCCCAGGAGTTGCCAGAGGCGCTGATGCAAGCCATTGCGGCGGAGAACAATGTATCGGAGACGGCTTTTTTACTGCCTCAGGGATCCCAGGGCGAGGTTCCCCACTATGGGCTGCGCTGGTTTACGCCGACGACGGAGGTGGATCTCTGTGGCCACGCCACCTTGGCTGGTGCCCATGTGCTGTTCACCGAGGTGCATCCTGAGGCGGAGAGGGTAGCCTTTTCCACCCGCAGTGGCCTGTTGCAGGTGCGGCGGCAAGGGGATCGCCTGGCCATGGATTTTCCTGCTCAAACTCCGGAACCTTGGCCAGAAGCCAAGGAGCAGGTGGCAGCGGCTTTGGGGATCCCACCTGTGGAGCTGTACCGCGGGGGTATGGGGGTGGCGGTGCTGGCTTCGGCGGGACAGGTGCAGCAGGTGCAACCGGATCTGGCCCAGGTTCAAGCACTCCCCGTTCCGGGGTTGATCGTCACAGCCTCTGGGGCGGCTCTGGGGAATGGGCCGGATTTTGTCTGCCGCGTTTTTGCCCCTCGGTTGGGGATCCCGGAGGATCCGGTGACGGGATCCGCCCAGTGTCTTTTGATGCCCTATTGGGCCAAACGCCTGGGCCGACTTGATTTGAAGGCTCACCATCTCTCGGCCCGCGGGGGCGAGCTGTGGTGCCGAGATCGAGGCTCACGGGTGGAGATTGCTGGGCAAGCGGTGCTGGTGATCAGAGGAGAGCTGAGGCTGCCTTAGAACCGTTGTCGACTAGGGTGCTAGCGGCAGGGAACAAGGCCTCCGGCCCGCTAGGGCGAGCAGTTGAAATAGATGGTAATAAAAACCACGACTGCTATCAGCCCTACAGAACAAAAAACACCTCGGATACCTCCGAGGTGCAGGCCAGGAAAGAGCTTGAGCTAGCCAAGGATTTCGGCGGCTTGAATGAGCTCCACCTGCTTTTTCTTGAGCACCAATAAGAGCTGGGCAATCGTAACGGCTGCCAGGAAAGCCACCAGCCATTTCACCCGCTCCGGGCTTTGCAGCACCAGATCCCGCTCCACCTGGCCAAAGCCGCCCACATTGGGATTGTTGGTGACGGGATCCCCTTCTTTGACGCTGTCGCCAACGGCAACCACCAGCTCCGGCCCAGGTGGCACCACCAGGTTGTGGATCCCACTTTCGCTCTCGAAGCTGAGAACCCGCGTGCCTGGCAGCTCATATTCCGGGGGCACCAGGCTGGCCAATTCAGCCGGTAGATCGCTGATATCGGAGTCGAGGGTGGCGATGTTGACTAGACGCCCGGTGGCCGGAGCGCGGAAAACGTTGTTGTTGCTGAGGCTGCCGTCGGGGTTAAGCTGACCGCGACCTCGGTTGGCCCCAATGTAAACGCGATACTTCATGAAGGCCACCGAGGGATCCTCTTTCGGGTCAGGGGCCACCACTGGAAAGACGATTTCTTGATGCTGCTCGCCCGGCAAAGGCCCGACCAGGAGGATGTTGGGCTTCGCGTCGCTGTAGGGGGTGATGTAGGTCTCGGCAGTTTCTTGCCGTTGTTCCTCGGTCATCTCGGCTTCGGTGGCTAAACGGAAGCCCTCCGGCAAGACCACTACCGCGCCCACATTCAACCCACCCTTGCTGCCGTCTGCCAGCACCTGCTGCTTGCTCAGGTCATAGGGGATCCCAACTTTGATGGTGAACACCTGGCCGGGGGTGACTGCCTGCGGCACCTCGGCGCGAGTGGGCATGGCGTTCAGGTGGCAGTTGGCACAGACAATTTTTCCGGTCGCCTCGCGGGGGTTGTCGTAGGCCATCTGGGCGTAATAGGGGTAGGCTGCCGCCGGACGTGCCCCCATCCCCAGCAACAGCAGCAGCCCACAGAAGGCCAAGCAGATTCGCTTCATAACTCTCAGCTCAGAATGAATTTCCATCACAGGTTTAGGACACAGTCTTGGAACAGCCATCTCGACAATTTGCCCCAAATCGTTCGGCAAAAGCCGGCACAGCCAGGATCCTTACCTCACCATCCTTCTAGATCAGGGAGATCAGGGGCCGGTCAACAGTTGGACTGGAAAGGTGCTCCGCACCGCTGACGCAATTGCCTGGGCAGAACCGGCGGGATCCCTTGCCCTTTAGGTCTCCCGGAAATCAGGGCCTTGCCAGGGGCTGAAGCGAACGTTGTCGCCATCCACCGTGGCGCTCACCAGCTCCAGCGAGCGGGGAGCCGGCCCCCGAATCACCTTGCCATTGGCCGCGTACTGGGATCCGTGGCAAGGGCACTTAAACAAATTTTCCCCCACATTCCAGGGCACCACGCAGCCAAGGTGGGTGCAAACCGCGTTGAGGCCGTAGTTGGCCACCGCCCCATTGTCGATCACGATGTAGGTGGGATCCCCTTTCAAACCTTGGGCCAGCACCCGGTCCGTGGCAGCATGGGTGGCCAACAGCTCACTGACGCTGATGGGCTTGCCGAGGGCGTCCTGAGCGATGAGGCCCTCACCCCCTCCACCGGAAGAGGGCGGGATAAAGTACTTCACCACCGGGTAGAGGGCGCCCACCACTACGACTCCCACAGAGCCACTGAGCAGGGCATTGAGAAGAACCCGCCGGCTCATGGGGGGCGCTTCAAAGTTGCTAACCGCTTCCGTCATAATGGCAAATGCAAACCTGAGAAGTTTTAACGTTCGTTGACAAGCGACATCATCCTAACCGACCCCTCTGGCCAATATCGTTAAGAAATGCAACGCTGGAAGAGGCCGTAGCCTTTCTTCCCAAGGTGAGCGGCCCACCCGGCAAGGTTGGAGCCAGATCCAAGCCAGTCTCAAGCAGTCCTGATGAAGGGATCCGACTTTCAAGCTTTGTTGCGCGAGAAGTGGGGCTGTTCCTACGACGTACAGTTGCGCCGTATCCAGCAGAAGGTGGTGCTGCTGGTGATGTGGCGCTACCTGGAGCAGCCCTCCTTTCCCTTGAGCGAGGCGGAGTATCTGGCCCACTTGGAGAGAGTGCTGGCCCATTTGCAGGCTTGGGGGGTGTGGGAATCGGTGCGCCGGGAGATCGAGTCCACCCGTCAGAGACCTCGTATGGGCAAGGCGGTGGCCATTCCTCTGGATTTGCAGAAGGTGGGGGAGCGGGTCTCGGAGTGGTTGCTGTGAGTTCTCCGGGGGAGAAAGAAGTCCAAGCAAACCCAAGCGCTGGATTCGCCGGCTGGCCAAGAAACTCGAATCTGTCTCGGCCTAAACGGTAGACCGGGAGTTTGCCCAAAGGCCATGCCCTTTCTAGAGCGGACGCTGCTGGCGCACTTGTTCGGTTTCCGGGTACTCCTGCTGAGCTTTGGATTCCAAAAGCTGGCGGAACACCGGCTCGTCCAGACGGTAGTCCCGCTGCTCGATCAAATCCCGATCGGTTGAGTAAATGGTGTCCGACTCTTGCACAACTTCTTGACGGCGGAAGCGGCGGGCAAAGTTGAGTTTGCGCAGCAGCGCCTCTGTGGGATGCTGCAGATGCTCTCGCCAAAGCTGCCGGACACGATTGCGACGCTCCACTCCCTGGTTGCGGATTTGCAAGGTCAACCACCGAACGGCGGGCACCGCCAAAAAGAGGCTGCCGTAGAGGAAGAGGAAGCCGATCAACGGGTAGATGAAGGCCAAAAAAGCATTGCTGCCGGCTGCCGCTGCCACCTCCTCCCGTGCCCCATAGAGAATGGCGGCCAGAAAGAAATTGAGAACTCCCAAGCCTCCTGCCAGGGCCAGTTGACCAGGCGTGGCCCGGCTGAACACCCAAGGTTTCTCCTGCAACACCTCAGGGATCCTCTTGGGCTCACGCTCTGAGGCGGCCACCTGCAGTTCCGGAAAGCGGTAGACAATGTCCCCGTCCTCGCTGACCTCCGGCTGACCGTCGAACTTGAGCAAAATGGGCAGCATGTAATCTTCGTATTCCAAGGCCGGGGATCCCGGCTCCACATCCAGGTAGGGCAACACCTGTTCCGCTGCGATCACCCCCCCATTGGCACGAATCAGTTGGCCAATGAGGGCATAGCGCTCCTCCTCCAGGTTGGCATTGGGATCCCCGTCCCCAAAGAGGAAGCTGTACACCGCTTCCAGGAAGTTCAGCTCGGATTTTTGCGGCTGGCGGGGGCGCGTCCGATCGGAGTAGCTCCCATAGTAGGGGTAAGGATCCCAGAAGGGGTTGCCGATCCAAAGGTTGGGGAAGTAATAAAACCCTATCCCCCGCGATCGGCTGCGATTGTCCTGCTCGCGGCTGCTGGCCATTTGCAAGGCAATCAACGCTAGGACAATCAAGACAATCGACACCACCAGCAGGATGCCGAAGGAGATGCGCAGCCCATAGAGGAAGCCCCCCCACAGTTTGCGCCGCAGGGCCGCCAGCTGATCCTGCTGCTCCTTGCGCTTGAGAATGCTGCGAAAATCCGGTGGAAAAACGTAGGTAATCTCCCCCTGCCGGGAAACCTGGAGATGCCCCTCCGCCTTTTGGGCCAAATTCAGTAGCTCTTGTTTGGCCTCGTGTAAAGCTAAGCCTGTGCTGGATGCAATATCTCCCAAGGTGACCCGCAGGCCCAACTGTTCCACTGCATCCATCACCAATGTTTGGGTAGCCACTCTTAACCTCCGCTTTCTGCCCCAATTGCCGAGGAGCCTGTCGGGATCCCTAGGACGCAGATCCGCTCCCCTGAGCTAGACCTAGCGTCTCCTCTATTCCCAGTATCTGATACATTCACGCTGAACTCTCCTGAACATGGTTCAGGAAAGAAGTGATCGCATCCTGCCTATCTCTGAGCAGGAAGGCGGTATCCCGCAAAGCCCTGAGGAATACCCCCCGAGCGCTTTCCCCCTTCACTTCCCGGCAACCGTTGCGGTGGACTCAAGGATCAGGGGGAAACTTGGTCTACTATATCCCTCTCAATGACTTTTGCCAAACCGCCTAAAGCTCAGTAAATTCAGCAAAGTTCAGGGTTTTGGGGGTTAGAGGCATGCTCCCCACTAACCCAGCAGCGGCGAGGGTTATACCCCCCTCTAGGGCAGCCAAGCCATCACGGCCAGCAGGGTCGAGAGGATCCCGATCAACACCCAGATGAGGGGCTTAGTGTCCAACGGGGGATCCGCTGCCCGGCGGCTGAGGGGATCCCCAGATCTTGGGGAAGGGCCTTTGCGTTGGGAGCGCCCATAGGCCAAGCGGTACTCTGGGGGATCAGCTTCCTCCAGCCGGCTGAGATCGGGAATTTCGCTCAACCACTCCGCTGGACGCCGCAGACGAGGGGCTTGCCAGATACCCAAGACATAGCGAGCCTGCTGGGCAACTTCTGGATCTGGGTTGCGCAGCAAGGTTTGGGCCAACAGGATGGCCTCCTGCGTTTCGCCAAGGGCTTCTTGGGCCAGGGCCTGCCAGAGCCGTAGCTTACCCGACTGCGGATAGCGGCTTTGGGCCTGCTTAACCTCCTCTAGCGCCTGCCGGTATTGTCCTCGCTCGAACCTCAACTGGATCAGAGCCAAGTGCTGAGACAATCTCAGGTCTTCGGGAAGCGTCATGCTCAGGATCCGCAGGTTAGCTAGACCGCCGGGAAGCCCCGTCCTCTATGCATCAGCATGAGTGCGGGAGTAGGTCACGTCAGCTTCTGTTCTACCCCAAACCCCACCAGCAACAGCTCCTGCAAAGGCTGACCCTGAGGGGGACGTTGGTAGGTAAGGATCTGCCGCAGGCGCAGGCGCGGATTCAGCAGAGTGATGGTATCTACAGCAACCACACGAGTGTAGGTGGTGGTCATCACCAGTTGCAGGGATCCGGGATCAAACCGGAAAGCCGCCACCATCGGGCGATCTTCCTCGTAGGCCCGATCCCGCAGGTAGTCTCCCTGCAGCCCCAGGGGGGTTTCCTGCCGAGGGACAAACAGCATGTTCAGCTCTTGCCCGGCCTCCTCCCCCGTTTCGGAAACGGTCTCAAAAGCCAAGTGAAAGCCCAAAAAACCATCCACGTTGTGGTTGGGGTAGTTGTTGTCGGTGAGCACCTTGTGCTTGAGCTCAGGGGTGAGAGTGCGAATGGTGAACTCGGTGCGGGAGCGCTCCACCTCGCCACGGTCTAGGTAATGGTAGGTGCGCTCTGTGCGCCAAGCCCCAATGCAGCAGTTGAAAAAGTGGTGAAATTGCTGGATGGCGTTCATGCGGGCGGGAGCGGACAGAGTCAGAGATCAGCGCTGGACGGGAAACCCTGCCTCTGATCCTAAAACGAATTGAAAACAAACAGGAATCCAAATCCTAATGCCAACGATTGAGATCTGGGTCTGGAGCGGGATCTCCTCCCTCACCCGCTTTTGGCCACCGGGATCCCTTGGGTCTGCCCCAACAACTCCAAGGCTCGCTGCAGCTGGATGTCCTCCGGCCCGGCCAGGGTTTCTGCCGTCAGGGGAATGGATCCCTCCGCCACCACCACATCGGGCTGGATCCCCTGGCGATGAATGTCGTGGCCGCTGGGGGTGAGGTACTTGGCCGTGGTCACCGCCAGCCCCGATCCATCCGCCAGCTCCAGCAGGGATTGAATCAGACCCTTGCCAAAGGTGCGCGTTCCCACCAGTTGGGCTCGCCCACTATCCTGAAGTGCCCCGGCCAACACTTCACTGGCACTGGCGCTGCCCTGATTTACCAAGACCACCAGCGGCGCCTCTGTGAGCACCTCGCCGGTGGCGGGAATGCTGTCTTGAATGCCGTGGCGATCCGTCACCAGCACAATGTCGCCCTTGGGGATCCAGAAGCGAGCGATCTCGATAGCCGCCTGCAAGAGTCCCCCCGGATTGTTGCGCAAATCGAGAATGTAGCCCCGCACCCCTTGAGCTTCTGCGGTTCGAATGGCTTGGCGGACTTGAGCGGCAGCATTGCCGTTGAACTGGCTGAGGCGAATGTAGGCCACCGATCCCTGAGGCAGCTCAAAAAAACGGGTGCGCACGGGGTTGATGGTGATCGATTGGCGTACCAGCTCCACCTCCCAAATGCGATCCTGCCGCCTCAGCTTCAAAGTAACCGGCGTGCCGCTGCGCCCCCGCATCCGCTCGGCCACTTCGTCCAGGCTCAGCCCCGCCACCGGCACCCGATCCACCGCCAAAATCTCATCCTGGGGTTGGATCCCGGCCTGCTCGGCAGGAGTGCCTTCCATGGGGGCAATCACCCGCACCGCCCCCTGCTCATCGATGGCAATCTGCAAGCCGACACCGCTCAGCTCGCCGGCTGTGGAGGTCTGCAGGCTGAGGTAGTGCTCTTTATCCAGAAAGCGAGTAAAGGGATCCCCCAGAGTGGCCAACATCTCCTCAATGGCCTGATAGGTCTGCTTGCGCTCCTTTAAGGGCCGGGAGAGAAACCGTTGCCGCACCTGCCACCAGTTTTGCCCGTTAAACCCCGGATCCACATAGGCCCGATCCACATAGGCCCAAGCCTGCGCCAGCAGTTGCTGCTCTTCTCCCCAACGGCTGGCCTGCACCGGACAGGCGCCAATGCCCAAACTCGCCCAGAGCAAACACCCAAGCAAGACAAGGCGGATCCCCCACCCTCTCCAGCGGATCCCTGTGTATCTCGGCTTCTGCACAACCATCGATCCCAAAAAACATTAAGAAACATTAAGAAACATGAACAAAACGCAATATCGAAAACTTGCCTGGCCTCCTGGGATCGAGATCTTCGTCCCCAAGCTGAGCCCGACGCCAGGATGGTGTTAAAAGATTGTGTTACATTGCTGAGTGGGGTGGGCTTGCCCCGCCCTCGAGATCCAATTTCAAGAATTGCAGGCATTATGAGCAAAGTTTACGACTGGTTGGACGAGCGGCTGGAGATTACGCCTTTCGTCGACGACGCAACAGGGAAGTTCATTCCGCCTCACGTTAACATCTTCTACTGCCTCGGCGGGGTGACGCTGGTGTGCTTCTTAATTCAGTTTGCCACCGGCTTCGCCATGACGTTTTACTATCGTCCGACGGTGGCTGAGGCCTTTGAATCGGTGAACTACATCATGACCCAGGTGAACTTCGGCTGGCTGTTGCGCTCCATCCACCGTTGGAGCGCCTCCATGATGGTGCTGATGATGATCCTACACACCTTCCGGGTCTATCTGACAGGGGGATTCAAAAAGCCCCGTGAGCTGACCTGGGTAACCGGCGTGATCTTGGCGGTGCTGACCGTCTCCTTTGGCGTTACCGGCTACTCCCTGCCCTGGGATCAGGTGGGCTACTGGGCGGTCAAGATCGTCTCCGGTGTGCCCAGTGCCATTCCGGTGGTGGGCGACTTGTTGGTGCAACTGATCCGGGGTGGCGAAGCGGTTGGTCAAGCTACCCTGACTCGCTTCTACAGCTTGCACACTTTCGTGCTACCCTGGCTGACCGCAGTCTTTATGACCATGCACTTTTTGATGATCCGCCGCCAAGGCATTTCTGGGCCTTTGTGAGCAAGGTTTGACTCCCAGACGCCTTTGACTTTCCTGGTAACTGGGATCTTTACCTGCCACTTTTTCAGAACTTCTGTCCCTAGATAAGGAGAACTCTCATGGCTGTCTCAAAACAGGTGATAGCGACCGAGGCCATTACCCGCAAGGTTGATCTAGACAACCCCAAAGTTGTAGCCAAGCTGAAGAAAAACATGGGCCACATGACCTATGGTGAGCCTGCTTGGCCCAACGATTTGCTCTTTATGTTTCCGGTGGTGATCCTGGGCACTATTGGAGTGATCGTTGGCCTGTCAGTCATGGATCCGGCAGGTGTAGGGGAGCCGGCGGATCCCTTTGCTACGCCTCTGGAAATTCTGCCGGAATGGTATCTCTACCCCGCCTTCCACATCCTGCGGATTGCTCCCAACAAGCTGTTGGGAATTGCTCTGATGTCTGCCATTCCTGTGGGTCTCTTGTTTGTGCCCTTCATCGAAAACGTCAACAAGTTCCAAAACCCCTTGCGCCGCCCAGTGGCGACAACGGTGTTCCTGATCGGCACTCTGGTCACCCTCTACCTGGGCATAGGTGCCACCTTGCCCTTGGATAAGTGGGTCACCTTGGGCTTGTTCTAAAAGAACATCTGGGACTCCCGCTTGATGGGTTGATCGTCATCATCACCATCAGAATCACCATCAGAGTGCAGCAGGTTGGTGGCCAGGCTGCACTTTGTTATTTGGAGAGCTTTTTAGAGGAGTTGTCTGCAAACCTGTTTGCCAAGGGATGGGCAAGTCCGCCGAAATGGTAGTATCTCTACGCCCTCATCTTCAGCTTGACCGCTCATGAGCACTTCTTCTTCAACTGCTCGAACCTACCGGATCACAGCCCTCGCCGGAGATGGCATCGGCCCCGAAATCATGCGGGTGGGACGAGCCGTTTTGGATGCAGTTGCCCGGCAGATGGGATTTGCTCTCCAGTGGCAAGAGGGCCTAATCGGCGGGGCTGCCTACGACCAGACTGGGGATCCCTTGCCGGCAGAAACCCTGAAAATGGCTCAAGAGAGCGATGCCGTTTATCTGGCTGCTGTCGGCGACTTCAAGTATGACGCTCTGCCTCCTGAGAAACGCCCGGAGCGGGCCTTGTTGGGCTTGAGGGCGGGGCTGGGGCTGTTTGCCAACTTGCGCCCGGTAAAAGTCTTCCCTCAACTGGTGGGGGCCTCCTCCCTGAAGCCAGAGGTGATCTCGGGGATCGACCTGGTGGTAGTGCGGGAGCTGACGGGGGGCATTTACTTCGGCCAACCTAAGGGAATCTTCACGGATGCCCAAGGATCTCGGCGCGGCGTGAACACCATGGTCTATAGCGAAGCTGAGGTGGATCGGATCGCCCGAGTTGCCTTTGAGCTGGCCCGCAAACGCCGGCGCAAGCTCTGCTCGGTGGACAAAGCCAACGTTCTCGAGGTGTCGCAACTGTGGCGGGAGCGGGTCAATGTCATTGCGGCTGAGTACCCGGAGGTGGAACTTTCCCACCTGTACATCGACAATGCCGCCATGCAGTTGGTGCGCTGGCCCAAGCAGTTCGACGTCATCCTCACGGGCAATCTCTTCGGCGATATCCTCTCCGATGAAGCGGCCATGCTGACCGGCTCTATTGGTATGCTGCCCTCTGCCTCTCTGGGATCCTCTGGCCCCGGCCTATACGAGCCGGTACATGGGTCGGCTCCCGACATTGCCGGACAAGACAAAGCCAACCCCATTGCCCAGGTGCTCTCCGGCGCCCTGATGCTCCGCTACTCCCTGGATCAGCCGCAAGCTGCCGACCGCATCGAACAGGCGGTAGAAGCCGTTTTGGCGCAAGGGTACCGCACCCCAGACCTCTACTCTGAGGGAATGACTTTAGTGGGTTGCCAGGAAATGGGAGAAAAGTTGGTGGCAGCCCTGTCCCAGCAGCAGGCGCAATAGCCTTTTTCGGGGCCACAGGCTACAGCCAAGGCAGACATGCGGCGATTTCCAAGCAATTTCCAATTGTGGGGATCCTTAGAGCATGACTCTAGTCAATAATAAGCTCAACTATACTGAAAATAATGTATAATATGTTCAGTACGGATTACTACCAGTTGATCTTTCTGTTTACTTTCGAGTCTGCCAACATGGTAGCCAAAGCAAAGCAGAAAATTGGTAGTAAGACGACACGGAAACTGCGCTTTGGGTACTCTACTCAAAGCTTTGCGGGATACCGCCATTCTGTTTGGACTCCGTCCCGCTAACGCGAATGGAAACAAACAGAATGCTATCGCTGCATAGTTGAACAGTGATGTTCAGCAGTGTTCAGCGTAAATGTATCAGCTACGCCCAACCGGCTTCAGGGAGAAGGTCGACCTCCTCGGTGGTTTTAATGGCCTCTTCCGGTCGAGGTGTGGCTTCTTGGCAGCGCTCCATGGCTTGAAGAAGCAGGGCTTCCCCTTCCTGCACCGTCTCAATGCGACAGAGGAGAGCACGGAATTGAGAGGCTCCGGCAAAGTCTTTGATGTACCAAGTCATGTGCTTGCGGGCCTGACGGATGCCACGTTCTCCCTTGTACTCCCAGAGACCGCGCAGATGCTCTAAGGCCATTTGAATCCGCTCCAGGGGAGTGGGGGCCGGTCTTTCTTGACCGGTTTTCAGGAAGTGATCGATTTCCCCCACCAGAAAGGGATAGCCCATGGTGCCGCGGGAGCACATCACCCCATCGGCTCCGGTTTCCTCCAAACACTTCACCGCTGCGGCTGTCGAGAAAATATCCCCATTGGCGATGACGGGAATGCGCAGGTGCTGTTTGACGCGGCGGATCCAGTCCCAGCGGGCTTTGCCGTTGAAGCCTTGGGCGCGTGTCCGGGCATGCAGGGTGAGCAGTTGCGCCCCTGCCTCCTGCAGACGGTGGGCAAAATCCAAAATGTTGATCTCCTGATCCGACCAGCCCAGGCGCGTTTTCACGGTTACGGGCACCTCCACTGCGTTGGCCACCGCCTCCACAATTCGCGCTGCCGTGTCGGGATCGCGAAGCAGAGAAGAGCCGCCGCCGTTTTTGGTAATCTTGTTCACCGGGCAGCCCATGTTGATGTCCACCAAGGTCGCCCCTTCGTCCACAGCCATGCGGGCTGCTTCCGCCAGAAAGTCGGGCCGACAATCAAACAGTTGGATGCCAATAGGCTGCTCCCCCTCACCAACCTCCATGATGCGGGGCAACTGGCGGGCATAGCGCAAGCCGGTCGCGCTGACCATTTCCGTGTAAACCAAGCTGTGGGGGGCAAAACGGCGCACCAGCCCTCGAAAGACTTGGTCGGTTACCCCTGACAGCGGCGCCTGAAAAACGCGGCTCAAAACTTTTACCCCGCCGATATTGAGGGGCTGGGACAAGCGGGCTTGGAGTTCCGGCGAAAGCTGCAGGCCCATCGGGATCCGGAGAAAGCTATCCCTCTTTGTTGACAAAGTAAAGAAGACCCATGATGCGCGCTCGTTTGATCGCGGCAGTGAGCTCCCGCTGCTGTTTGGCGGTCAGGCCGGTGATGCGGCGGGGCAAGATCTTGCCTCGCTCGGTAACAAATTTCTTGAGCAGCTCAACATCGGTGTACCTAATGGGTTCTCCCGGCTTGATGGGAGACAGGCGGCGGCGAGCGTAAACCATAGGTCAGGAGAACGGCGAAACGGCTTGAACTACTTAATCTCTTTGTGGACGGTGTGGCGGTTGCAGTGAGGGCAGAATTTCTTCAGCTCCAAGCGGGCTGTTGTGTTGCGGCGGTTTTTGGTGGTGGTATAGCGGTTCACACCTGGAGAACGTTTGTTGACGTTGGTGCGGCACTCGGTGCACTCCAGGGTGATGATGATGCGGGCACCCTTTGCTTTAGCCATGACGGATCCCAAGACGAAGGTAAACGGCAATGAGGAAACTGCAATCCCAGATCCTGAGGCTGGAGATGGGGGTTTACCTCGATAAGCGCGATCACCAATTATCCAACTTTTCCTTGACGGAATCAACCCAAGTTTTCACTTGCTTGCCCGTTTGTTGCCGTAGGCTACGGGCGTTGCGATCCACATCTTTGCTCAGGCGCTGCAACTGCTTGGACAGATCCCGCACGGTGTCATTGCGCTGGGCTTGGCGCAGCAGGTCGCGAGCAGCCGATTTGACGTCGTCAGCAGCGTCCCCCTCTAGGATGTCCTGCAAAAACTGCAGGACTTTTTCATCCAGGTGATAGCCCCGCTCCGCTTCCACGACCAGGGTGCGTCCAGCCCGGTCGTGAATGGTTTGGCGTTTTTCCTTGTCGAAGACGGCAAACAGCCCATCCGCAGCCAGAGGCACCAGCAGGGCCTCTGTAAGCACAAAGAGGGAGAGCACCCCCTCTCGAGCCAGAGAGCGAACCAGGTGCGGCGAGGCTTCGGTTTCGGGATCCAGGGTTTTGATGTTCAGCAGCCATTTGCCGAGGCTTTGGCCCTCAGGACGGGATTGGAAATAGCCGCGGTTCACCAGCCAGGTGGCGAAGAAGGCGAGATAGCCGGTCATGTCCACGGCGCCTGCATTGGCCCCTACCAGAGCAGCCAAGCCTTGGGCTAGGTAGGAGATCCCCAGCCCCAGCCCAAAGTCGAGGGCAAAGGCCCCAATTCGTTTGCTCCAGGGAGCCAATTTCGGCAGGGGTTCTCCCTCAGCAGCCGTTTGCGGGGCTGGCCGCTCGGCTTGAACCGGGGGCAGAGAAGTGGCAGGGGGCAAAGCGCTGAAGGCTCGCCATTCGTTGGCAGTTTGATCCAGTTGTTCGGTTTTGGGCCGCTCTGGAAATTGGGGGCGTTCGGGGTAAGGTCTGGGATCCGTCATTGCCGGTTGAGACAGTCAGTTCTACCATTCTAGCGAGGCAAGCCCACACCCACCGGCAGAGGGGACGGGCTGCGACGGGGGATCTCGTAGGTCAGCCGATCGCGGGCCAGCAGGGTATTGGGGAAAATGGCCTGAGCTTCTGCCAGCAGGTCTTCCAAGGTAATGGGGGCCTCTGGGGTGTAGCGGGGGCTGAAGTGGGTGAGGATCAAAGCTTGGGCCTTGGCTTCGGCGGCCACTTGGGCGGCCATGGCGGCGGTGGAATGCTTGGAGCGGCGGGCCAGCTCCAAGTCAGCCTGAGCGTAGGTAGCCTCGTGGATGACCAGATCCGCAGCCCGGGAGAGATCGACGGCGTTGCGGCAGAAAATGGTGTCGGTGCAGTAGGAGAATTTGCGGCCCGGAATGGGATCCCCGACATAATCCCGTCCGTGAAAGCAGCGGCCCTGCCAGATGATGGATTGGCCGGCCTTGAGCTGCCCATACAGAGGGCCAAAGGGGATCCCATCGGCTTGGGCTTTGGCCACATTAAAGCTGCCTGGCCGATCCTGTTCCACCACGCGGTAGCCGAAGGCGGGCACCCGGTGATCCAAGGGCGCGCAGAAGACGGAGTATTCCGGCTCTTGCAGGATGAGACCGGTTTCGACGGTGTGAACGCGGAAGCCGTAGGGGATGCGCGTCTCGCTGTAGCGCAACACGGCCTTCAGGTACTCTTCCAGGCCCGGCGGGCCGTAGATATCGATGTGCTCAGGGGTGCTGCCCAAGCCACAGGAGGCCAACAGCCCCGGCAGGCCGTAGATGTGATCCCCATGCATGTGGGTGATAAAAATGCGGCGCAACTGGCTGGGGCGCAGCTCATCTAGGCGCAGCAACTGGTGTTGGGTGCCCTCGCCGCAATCGAACAGCCACCATTCCGACCGCTGGGGAAACTGCACCGCCACCCCGGAGACGTTGCGCTGGCGGGTGGGCATGCCGGAGCTGGTGCCCAAAAAGGTGATCCGAATGGCATTGGGATCTGTCACAGGGGCAAGACCTCAAGGATTGGGATCCCTAGCTTACCAACTGCTCTCGCTGGCCGAGAAAAAACCCTTGATAGGATGGGGAGTAGAACGTACCCTTGAGCCTTCTCGTCATGATCACCCTGACCGATAGCGCCATCCAAGAGTTGAAGCGCCTGCGCAGCAAGTACGAAAAAGAGGGATCCCAGCCCATCCTGCGTCTGGGGGTCAAGCCGAGCGGCTGCTCTGGCCTCTCTTATGTGATGAACTTCGAGTCTCAGGCCAACCCTGACGATCATACCTTCGACTTTGGGGATATCCAGGTGGCGGTGGATCCCTTGAGCATGACCTTGATCAGCGGCACCACTGTCGACTTTTCCGAGGATCTGCTGGGCGGTGGCTTCCGCTTCAAGAACCCCAACGCAGTCGCCAGTTGTGGGTGTGGCACCTCCTTTGCCACTGCTGAGACCGCTGCTGTCGTTGGTCACTAAAGTCTCAATCGCTGCCTCCCACCCGCCTTTGGGCGTCAACGGTTGGAGGGCTCTAGGCTGGGCAGCCAAAGGACAAACCAAGTCCATCCCTTCTGGCTGGTGACCCGGATTTGGCCCTGCAGATACTCCACCCAATGCTTCACCAAGGCCAGTCCAAGGCCGCTGCCCGGCTGCGCCCAGGGATCCTCAGAAGGCACACGGTAAAAGCGTTCGAAAAGGTGGGGCAGGTGTTCAGGCTCGATTTGGGCGGTATTGCCGACTCTTAACTCAACCCCACCGGGAAAGGCTTGCCCCTCCAAGCGGAGGGTTCCGCCCGGCTGGGTGAACTTACAGGCATTTTCCAGCAGTTCCTTCAGGATCAGGGTTAGCTGCTGCGGGTAGCTGTAGAGCACTGCGGGAAGTGAGGTCAGCTCCGCCATCTCCAGCTTCAGTTGCCGAGCCTGAGCCCGTTCTCGCACCCCATTGAGTAGGCTTGTGCAAAAGCTGTGGAGATCGATGGCGGCAGCCGCAGAGCTCAACTCTTTGGCTTCTAGGCTCTGCAGATCCAGCAATCTGTTGATTAGCTCGATTTCAGCTTGACATTCTTCCAGGGCAATGCGGTGGTATTGGCACTGCTTCTCGTTGAGAGGAGTGCGGCCCAACAGTTCCAGGGCCAACTTGATCTTGGTGAGGGGAGTGCGCAGCTCGTGGGAAACGCTGGCCAGAAAGCTATCCTTAAGGCGGCTGAGCTGCTGCAAGTCCTGTACCTGGCAGGCCAGCTGGGCGGTACGTTCCTGCACTTTGGCTTCTAGGGCTTGGTTAAGTTCCCGCAGGTGGCGTTGGGCTTGGCTGGCCTGGATCAGGTGACGGATACGCCGCTTCAAGACCGACCAGCGAATGGGTTTGGAAATGTAATCGCTGGCCCCGGCAGCAAAGGCTTCATCCACGCAGGACTCATCTTCCAGCGCCGTGACGATGAGAATGGGCAGATCCGAGTTTTGAGCATGGAGGCGGCGACAGCACTCAAACCCATCCACATCCGGCATGACCGCATCCAGCAAGACCATATCCACTGGGTGTTGAGCGGCTAGCTGCAGACAGACTTCGCCGCTGCTGGCTTCTAGAACTTGGTAGCCTTCTCGCTCAAGGGCGTAGCGAACCAAGAGTCGCTGGCTGGGCTCATCGTCCGCGATCAACAACAACGGCTTCTTTTCAGGAGAGGGGGATCCCGCCTGGGCCTCAGGAACCGCCGGCGAGCTGGCCGGAGGATGGGGATTAGGCCTCAGCATAGGCATTGAGAGGAGAGGGAGAAAGGCTCTGCACTCAGGAGGAGAGACTGAGGGTAACTTGCCGATATGCCACCTCCAGCTGCTGCACGGCTTGCTCTATAGTATCCCATTTTACAGAACTGGCTGGCTCGGCATGAACCAGCTTTTCCAACTGCTGACACAGCTCGGCCAGACGTTTGGCGCCCAGGGTGCTGCTGCTGCCCTTGAGGCGGTGGGCCAACCGAGCAATGGCTTGGGGATCCCGCTGCTCTAGGGCCTGCCGCAGGGATCCCAATAGAGCTTCGCTGTCCTGCCGGTAGGTTTGGATCATCTCCTGCCAGGCTTCTGGAGAGCTGAAGACTGCCCGCACCTGGGCGAGGATAACGGGGTCGAGGGGCGGATCCTCTTCTTGGCTGGCCGGGATGGGAAGGGGAAGGGATCCCTGAAGAACCCGGACTAGGGCGGCTGGCTCCAAGGGTTTGGTTAGATAGCCATCTACCCCAGCAGCTTGGGCAGCAGCACGGCCTTCCGAAAACACATTGGCCGTGAGGACAACAATGCGAGGCTGGCGCTCAGGAGGCAGTTCAGCGCGGATGCGACGGGTGGCCGCAAGACCATCCAGCTCCGGCATTTGCATATCCATCAACACCAGATCGTAGGGGCGCAGGCGCAGAGCTTGGACGGCTTCTAGGCCGTTGCCGACAATATCGGGCCGGTAGCCCAATCGCTCCAGCATGAGGCGAATCACCTTCTGGTTAACCGGGTTATCCTCTGCCACCAGGATCTGCAGTGGGTAGCGGCTGGCCAGGGTCGCGTCCCAAATGGAGGGAGGAGCGGCGGGAGAGGAAGATAAGGAGGAAGGAGCTTTTTCTCCCACAAGCCCCAGCAGCAGCTTCCGCAGTTGGGAGGCTTTGACCGGCTTGGCCAAAGTGGGGAGAGGGTCTGCTGTGGAGATGAAGTTGCGCCCCGTCAGCACTAGCGGTAACAGGCGGGGTTGCGCTGTCTGCAGGTCAGCCGCCAGGGTCAAGCCATCCCGGTCTGGCAGGGTGGCATCCAGAAGGGCCAGGTCAAAAGGACGAGTTCTAACTGCAGCCTGGGCTTCTGCCGCCAAGGCACAACAGGTTACCTCCATGCCCCAAGCGCTCAGCAGTCGGGATAGCAACTGCCGTTGACTGGCGTTATCTTCCACCAGCAAAACCCGCTTGCCGGCCAAGCACGGATCCGGCGCAGCTGTTGCCGATGGCTCCTGGTCTAACCTCTTCAGGGGAATGCGAAGGGGGATGCGAAAGCGAAAAGTGGATCCCTGGCCCGGCTGACTTTCCACCCCGATTGCTCCCCCCATGAGCTGGCAGAGACGCTGGCTGATGGCCAAGCCCAGGCCGGTGCCCCCAAACTGGCGGCTGATGGAGCTATCCACCTGGCTGAAGGGCTTGAAGAGGCGATCCAATTTTTCGGGGGGAATGCCAATGCCCGTATCCCGCACCTGAACGTTGACCCATTGCTTTTCAGGATCCCTCTCCCCGGCCTCGACCGTCACCACCACCTCTCCCTGGGGGGTGAACTTGATGGCGTTGCTGAGCAGATTGGCCAGAACTTGCCGCAGGCGGCCCGGATCCCCTATCAAGGTTGGCGGCAGGCTGGGATCCACCCAGGCCACCAGTTCCAGATCCTTGCTCTGGGCTTGGGCGGCCATCAAATCCAGCAGCTCTTCCACCAACTGCAGCAAGGAAAAGGGTATTTCCTCCAGTTCCAGTTTTTGGGACTCGATCTTGGAGAAATCGAGGATGTCGTTGATTAGGTTCAGCAGCACCTCGCCTCCATAGCGGATGGTCTGTACCCAATCCTGCTGCTGCGGATCCAAGGAGGTGTCCAGGAGTAGACTGGTCATCCCCAAAATGGCGTTGATGGGGGTGCGGATCTCGTGGCTGATGGTGGCCAGGAACTCGCTCTTGGCCCGGCTGGCGGCTTCGGCAGCTTCCTTGGCTGCTTTCATCTGCTCTTCTGCCAGCTTGGCTACGGTGATATCCCGTCCGGCGGCGTAGAACAGGGATCCGGCCAAAGAGGCTCGCCACTCGATGAAACGATAGCTGCCGTCCTGGGTGCGGTAGCGGTTGACGAAGTGATCCAGCCGTTTCTCTTCGACAAGCTGCTGCATGGCGGCCTGTGTGGCGGGGACATCTTCCGGGTGAACCCACTCCAAAAAGGGTCGGCTCTGGAGCTCCTGCAGGGAATAGCCCAGGGTGGTCTCCCAGGCGCGGTTGAGACGGCGAAAGTACCCTTGGGCATCGGCAATGCAAAGCAAATCCAGAGCCACCGAGAAAAACTGCTCCAGCTCCGCTTCTGCCGACTTGCGGGCAGTGATGTCCACCGCGGTAAACACCCAACACGGGATCCCGCGCAAGACAAGGGGCTGCACAAACACGTCTTCCCAGACAACTCGGCCATCCTGCCGCTGCCATTGCCACTCAAAGCGGGCGGATCCCTGGCAGCGGGCCTGCTCCAAGTAGGACTGCAAGGCAAACTCCCTCCCCTGCAAAGCCCGGCGATAGGGAGACTGCTCCAAAGTGTCGAAGGCCCGCAGCTCCTCCAGGCTGGAAAACCCGTAGGCGGTAATGGCTTGGGAGTTGGCCTCCAGGATCTCGCCGGTCTCGGCATGACGGATGAGGATGGCCACAGCGGCATTCTCAAACAGCGCCCGGAACTTCTGCTCGCTTTCCTGGACGGCCTGCTGGGATCGCACCCTGTCGGTTACATCGCGGACGATCACCACCACCTCTTGGGCGTTGAGGGGCACAATGCGCACCTCTTCGTGGCGGGTCTCCCCTTCAATCTCGATGCTTTGGTCGTAGCGCTGCCGCGTCTGGGTAGCTATAGCCTGCTGAACAAAGAAAAGCCGCCGCTCGGCCAACTCCGGTGGCAAAAGCTCCTGCAGGGATCGGCCCACGTAGGTGTCGGGTGAGCTATAGGGAACAACCTCGCCCCCCCAGACAAAGCTCAAGCAAATGCCCTGGCTATCCAGGCGGAAGATCAAGTCGGGAATGGCTTCTAGAATGGCTCGCTGGGTGGCTTCCATTTCTCTAAGGGCCAACTCCGCCTGTTTCCGCTCGGTGATATCTCGCACGATATCTCGCACCAGGATGTAAATTTTGTCTCTCCCGTGAGCGACAACGCAGGCTCTCCGATAGCAGCGGATCCCCGGCTCAATCTCAACTTCGTACTCTAGGTACTGCGGCGTCTGGCTGACCAAGGCCCCCTCCGCCAGAGATGGATACTGCTCTTTCAGCGAGCCAGTAAACACGTCTTGGGCGCGGCAACCCACGTAAAACTCAGGCGGATGTCGGGTGGGAACGTAAGGGGAAGGCTTGCAATGAAGAATGACTCCCTCGGCGCTGAGCTCAAAAATCAAGTCGGGAATGGCCTCGTAGAGGGCGCGGTAGCGAGACTCGCTTTCCTGTAGAGCCCGCTCCATCTTGACCCGCTCGCTGATGTCGCGGCTGGTGATGAGGATCCCGTCTCCCACCGGCACCACTTGGTGATGGATCCAACTGGCCTTCAAGCCCGGCTGCCCCGAAATGGGGAACTCCTCTTCCAGAGGAATGCCGGTTTCCACCACTCGCTTGTATTTCTCAAAAAAGCCCCCCCAGCGGTTGATGGGCAGCAGCTCGCACAGCCGCTGGCCGATGATCTGCCGGCGCTGGAGGGAAATGAGCTCTTCCCCCTTGGCGTTGACATCCACAAAGACAAAGTCGCGGATCTCGCGGGTAACGGGATCCCGCACCGCCTCCAGCAGGTAAATAGCATCCAAGCTGGCTTCCAAGGCTGCCCGAAAACGAGCCTCTGGGCTGGGGGTGCCTCTAGGAGGTTGGAAGGGAAATCTTCGAGAAAGGGATCCCAGGATCCCTCTGAAGACAGAAAGCGGCTGACTTTCCCCCAGGCTGACGCCAAGCAGCAGGAGAGCCAAGAAGAGGGATCCCAGCAGCCAAAAGGCAAGGCCAGAGGGATCCACCAGGCCCACCGTTTTCCCTACCGCCCATAGCTCTCTGTGCATAGAACCCAGAGATTCCTGCCCCCTTTCCACAGTATCCCAGCAAGTCTTTCCAGCTTATCTTGGAGGTCAAAAGGGGAAGCTCAGCTAACTTGCGGAAATGGCCTCTATGCAATGGGCAGGATTCCTCAAGAGTGGCTTTTTGGGGAAATGAGTCTTGGCTCAAAGCTTTGTTTCTGGGTGCAGTAGGGAGAGAGACTCTTTATTGTGAAGATGCTTTATTGTGAAAAATAATTGTGAAGATTCAGCGGGATCCCTTGCGCCAGCGGCAATAGAGTTTTTCCAACTCCACCCAGACCATAACCACGGTGCTAAAGCCCAAGCAGATCAAAAGTTCAGTGCGGGTTAGCTCCTCTGTGCCAAAGAAGCTGCGCAAGAAAGGCACATAGAGCAGAGCCAATTGCAAGAGCAGAGTGGTCAGGACCGCGCCCAGCAGGTAGGGGTTGGAAAAAGGGTTGGTCTCGATGGTGAGCTTCTCGTTGGAGCGCACGGCCAGCGCATGGCCCATCTGGGCGATACACAAGGTGGTGAAGACCATTGTGCGCCAGTGGGGGATGTAGGCTTCCACAATGGCCATCATGAGGATTGTGGAGATGGCAAAAACCACGCCGATGCGCACCATGTAGGCTCCCAGACCCTGCGCGAAGATGCTCTCTTTGGGGTTGAAGGGGGGGCGCTGCATCACCCCTGGCTCCGCCGGTTCCAAAGCCAAGGCCAGAGCGGGCAGGCCATCGGTCACCAGGTTCATCCACAAGATCTGTAGGGGTGTCAGCGGCACATCTCCCAAGCCCAGGATGGGGGCAGCAGCCACTGTCAGCACCTCACCGATGTTGCTGCCCAAAATGTACTTCACAAAGCGGCGGATGTTGCTGTAGACCACTCGCCCTTCTTCGATGGCGGCCACGATGGTGGCGAAGTTGTCGTCCAGCAGCACCATATCGCTGGCCTCTTTGCTCACATCGGTGCCCGTGATGCCCATGGCGATGCCAATATCCGCTTGGCGCAGGGCAGGGGCGTCGTTGACCCCATCCCCGGTCATGGCCACGAACTCGTTTTGCTTTTGCAAGGCCTGGACAATGCGCAGCTTGTGTTCGGGGGCGACGCGGGCATAGACCCTGACGGTTTGTACCGTTTGCAGCAGCTCCTCGAAACTCAAGCGGGAGAGGGTGCGTCCGTCAATGGCCTGATCTTCGGACTCGAGAATGCCCAACTCCCGGGCAATGGCCACAGCCGTGAGCTGATGATCGCCGGTAATCATCAGGGTGCGGATCCCAGCTTCTCGGCAGCGGGCCACGGCCTCTCGCGCCTCTGGTCGCGGAGCATCGTGCATCCCCACCAAGCCCAGCCAAACCAGGTTGTGCTCCACCTCTTCCCCGTTGTCCGGGATCCGCTCTAGCCTCTGGGTGGCTACCCCCAGAACCCGGATACCTTGGGCGGCCAGGCGGTTGTTGGTGCCGAGGATGGCTTGGCGATCGGTTTCCGACAGCTCCTGCCAAGTGCCCCCTTTCTGGATACGATCACACCGCTCTAGCACCAGCTCTGGGGATCCCTTGGTGTAGACGCAGTAGCCGCCGTTTTCTTGGATCACCACGCTCATGCGTTTTCGTTCCGAGCTGAAGGGGAGCTCCTGCACCCGTGGGTAGCACTCCTGTAAAGAGCCTTTGTGGAGGTTGGCCTTGGCGGCTGCCACCAGCAGGGCGGCCTCGGTGGGATCCCCCAGGATGGACCAGGTGGGCGTTGAAGGGGGGGAAGAAACTGCAGACCGAGGGTTACGCCCGGCAACAGGTTGGAGACTGGCCTGCAACAGGGCATCGTTGCAGAACACCACGGCCCGCAAGATGGCCTGCAAATCTGGGGCGCTCTCCGGATCCATGAGCTGGCCGCCGCAGTAGAAGGAGCCCTTGGGGATGTAACCGCTGCCGCTGACGTGGTAGTGGCGGTCGGGGGTAACGATGTCGGTCACCACCATTTTGTTTTCCGTGAGGGTGCCGGTTTTGTCGGAGCAGATGGTGGTGACGGATCCCAGGGTTTCCACTGCTGGCAGGCGGCGGATGAGGGCATGGCGGCGCACCATGCGTTGGGTGCCAATGGCCAGGGTGACAGTGATCACCGCAGGCAGCCCCTCTGGTACCACGGCCACGGCCATGCTCAAGGAGGTTTCCAGAAGCGAGGTGAAAGGGGCCATACTCCCGGCTTGCAGCAACCCTATCCCCACCACCAAGGCCACCAAAGCCAGGGATCCCGACACCAGCACATTGCCCAGTTGGCTCATGCGCCGCTGCAGGGGAGTGGGCTCGTTTTCCACCGTTTGTAGCAGCTTCGCCACCTTGCCCAGCTCCGTGTTCATGCCGGTGGCAGTAACCAAGAGGATCCCTCGCCCCTGAATCACTTCGGTGCCCATGAAGGCCATGTTGCGCCGTTCCCCCAGCTCGATGTCCGGCGGGAGTACGCAATCTGCCTGTTTGGTTACAGGGGTGGCTTCTCCGGTCAAAGCTGCTTCCCGCACCTGCAGGTTCACGGCCTCGGCCAAGCGCCCATCGGCTGGGATCTGTACCCCCGCCTCCAGCAGCACGCGATCCCCCGGCACCAGTTGGCTGGCTGGAACTTCTTGCCACAGGCCATCCCGCTCCACCCGCACGGTAGGGGAAGCCAGTTTTTTCAGGGCCGCCAGCGCTTTTTCCGCCCGACTTTCTTGCAAATAGCCCAGGCTGCCGTTGAGGCCGACGATCAACAAAATGGCCAGGGCATCTTTGGGAAACTCGCCTTCTTGCAAGTCCAAAGTGGCCGAGATCGCGGCTACAGCGATCAGCATCAGCAGCATGACGTTGCGGAATTGATCCAGCAGGACTTGCCAGGAGCTACGGCCAGAAGAGGTGATCAGCTCATTGGGGCCATACTCCCGCTGCCTCTGGATTACCTGCTGAGTGGTGAGGCCGCGATTGGGATCGGTCTGCAACTTCTGGATGGCAGCGGCGAGGGTGAGGCTATGCCAGGCAGGGACAGAAGCAAGGGGGGATCCATCCGGTGGGATCATTGCGGCCACTCAAGGGTTCTTGCCGAATTTTGACATACTCCCCGCCCCACAGGAGGAGGATTCTGACAGCAGCAGACCGGTGCTGGAGTAGGCCCTGAATACCTGCCTTGCCTAGCGCAAGATTTCAAAATCCAAAACGGGCTCTGTCTGGGTGACGCGGTAATATCCGGCCTGGGTACGAACCGAAGCCTGATAGGGGCTGGGCAAATCCAGCGAGCGCAGGGGTGGGATGTTGGTGCGTTGGTTCAGCAGCGTGGTGAAGAAGGCGGTGGTCTGCCGGGCCTGGGAGCGCACCACCTCCTCAGGGAAAATGACCGGATCCACATTCCTGCCTGTATCCAACAGGATCCTATCCAGGGCATCTCCCACCGGATAGGAAGGATAGGCAATTTGGGCCAAGGCGGATCCAATCGGGATCCCGGCGGACAGACAACCCAGAAGAATGGCCAAAGTCAGACGCATGTGCTGGGATTCCTCCTGCGCTACAGCTTTTCCTCAACACCGGAAAAAAGGGGGGGTTGGACGTTGCCAATCAACCTTGATCCCCGTGCAGCCTACCTTTTGACCGGCGGCTAGAGCGGATTCTACTCGAAATGCCTCAATTGGCAACCGCCTGCAACCCAATGGAGGGCCAACATGACAAAGGATCTCGCCGCCGACTAGGATCGGGATGCTCTGCTTGGGATCCTTAGACCTGTGAGTGTTTGTGTTCGCATTGCCCCCAGCCCAACCGGAAATCTGCACATCGGCACCGCCCGAACGGCAGTGTTCAACTGGCTGTATGCCCGTCGCCACGGTGGCCGGTTCATTTTGCGCATTGAGGACACCGATCGCGATCGCTCTTTGCCCCGTTACACCCGCAATATTTTGGCAGGCCTGGCCTGGTTGGGTCTGGACTGGGATGAAGGGCCGATCTACCAATCCAAGCGCATCGAGCGCTACCAAGCAGTGGTGCAGCAGCTTCTAGATCAAGGGCTGGCCTACCGCTGCTACGTCAGCGAGGCGGAGCTGGAGGAGATGCGCGCTGCCCAGAAGGCTGCCGGCAAAGCCCCCCGCTACGACAACCGCCACCGCTTTCTCACCGAAGCCCAGCGACGAGCCTACGAAGCCGAGGGGCGGCAGCCGGTGATCCGCTTCAAAATCGAGGAGCCCCTAGAGGTGTCTTGGGTGGATCTCATCCGCGGCCCCATTACCTGGAACACCCAGGATTTGGGGGGGGATATGGTCATTGCCCGGGCGGATGGCTGCCCTCTCTACAACTTGGCGGTGGTGGTGGATGACATCGACATGGGCATCACCCATGTGATTCGCGGCGAAGATCACATCGGCAATACCCCCAAGCAGATTTTGCTCTACCGCGCTCTTGGCCACGAACCTCCCCAGTTTGCCCATTCTCCGCTAATCCTGAACCCGGAGGGGAAAAAGCTCTCCAAACGGGATGGGGCAACTTCGGTAGCAGAGTTCCAGCAACTGGGCTTTTTGCCGGAAGCTCTCAAGAACTATTTGGCTTTGCTCAGTTGGTCGCCCCCGGATGGGGAAGAGCTTTTCTCTTTGGAAAAGGCGGCTGCGCTGTTCGACTTTGACCGGGTTAACCGTGCGGCTGCCCGCTTTGACTGGGACAAGCTCAACTGGATCAACAGCCAGTACATCAAGCGGCTTTCTCCGCCAGAACTGGTGGAGCGGCTCACCCCCTTTTGGCAGGCGGCAGGGTTTGACCTTTCCGAGGTGCCGGATCCCACCTGGTTGGAAGATGTGGCCCGCCTGATTGCCGATGGTATCGACCGCCTGGCAGAGGCTCCTCCGCTCAGCCGCTTTTTGTTTCAGGAGCCCCTCAGCTACACGTTGCCAGCTCTGGAACAGTTGCGCCTGCCTGGGGTAGCAGAGGCTATGGCTGCAATGGCCACCACGTTGGCTGCTGCCGAGCTGCCCCAGGTTTCGGCGGACAGCTTAAAACCGCTGGTGGATCAGGTGGCCAAGGGCCAGAACATGAAAAAGGGCCTGCTGATGAAGAGTTTGCGGGCCGCCCTGACAGGGGATCTGCAGGGGCCGGATTTGCTGGAATCTTTTGCCCTTCTCCAGCGGCGGGGCTGGGCTTTGGGGCGGTTAGAGGCTGTGCAGAAGTTGGTTCCTTGTTGATAGAAGCCCATCTCTTGCTGTCATGCCTTCGGTTGCCTCTGTTGAAAGTGCTCCGCACCGCTGCCGCGATGGGATCCCATGCTGTCACGCCAGCTACAGGCTGCAAACCAAATTGTCCAAGAACTGGTGCTGCTCTCTTCTCAGTTGTCTTCCCCATCCTCTTCGGACTCTGTAGAGACCAGGGAGCTGGAGCAGTGTGTGCTCAAGCTGGCCCAGACCTTGGTACAGCAGATGGTAAATCGCCTGGGCGCGGCCTCAGCTCGCCTTTGGATTTTCGACCCGCAGGAAGGATGTTTTCAGTCGGTGGCCCATGCCGGCCTGCTCAGCCCTGCTCACGACCAAATTCAGCGGATCTATCCTGACGACAGCCCTTTAGGACGGGTGGCCCAGGAGGGGCTGCCGCTTTTGAGCAACAATCCCGCCCAAGAAGCCTGGATGCCCGCCCCGGAGTGGGTGAAGGCCAATGGCTTGCGGGGCTTTGTTGCCTACCCGATTAACCGAGGGGAGGAGCGGCTGGGGGCTTTGGCTCTGTTGAGCCGGACACCTCTGGAAGCCAGCTTTCTGGAAGTGGTGAAGTTCCTCTGTTCCTATATCGCCAGCGCCATCATCAATGCCAAGCTGCTGGAGCGCAGCCGACGGCAGGCGGTGCGGGAGGCGCTGCTCAACCGCATCACCAGCACTGTTCACCGCTTTTTGCAGTGGGATCAAATCGTCAGCACTGCCCTGAAGGAGCTGCAGCAGGCCTTTCTCTCGAAAGGGGTGAAGGGGCTGAGCCGCTGCTGTTTTTACAGTCTCAGCCCGGATCAGCAGACGGTTCGGGTCAGCCATGAGGCCCTGAGCCCTGGGCTAACCCCCTCCCTAGGAGAGGTGTACCGGATCCAGGACTTTGGCTCGCTGTGCGAGCGCCTGCGGACGGGGCAGGTGGTGCAAATAGCCTTGCCTCTGCTGCCGGATCGAGATCTCCTGACCCCAGAGGGGTTGGCCGCTCTCCAGGCGCTGCAGGCTTGCTCGGCGGTGCTGATCCCGGTGCAGTCGGTGGGCTCGGCAGGAGTAGGGCTTTCGGAGGTTGGCGGGAAGGATGGGGGACGGCCCGGTTTGGCTGCAGAGCCAGGGGAGATGATTGGGTTGTTGGGAGTGTACGTCACCACACCCCACCTTTGGCAGCCGGAGGAGATCGAGCTGTTGCGCTCGGTGGCCTCTCAACTGGCCATTGCCCTCACCCGTTCCAGCCTGTTCGAGCATGCCCATCAGCAGACGGAACGGCTGGCTCTGTTGCACTCGATCACGGCGGCGATTCGCTCCAGCCTGGAGCCCACCACCCTCTTCCATGCGATCACCCAGCAGATCGGGGCGGCTTTTCAGGCAGATGTGTGTATCTTGGCCCTCTGGCAGCCGGAGCAGGAGCTGCTACACCCTGTTGGCCTTTATGCGCCGCAGCTTTCCCCCACCGTTCGCGTGGGCGGGACGGAGTCGTTGCTGGACACTCTGTTGCCGACAAGGGGGCCGTTGGTGGGATCCCCAGATTGCCCCTGGGTTGAGCCTGGGATCCCGCCGGACTTGCCGGAGACGATTCGAGCCAAGTTGCGCTTGGGGGCCAGTTTGCTCGCCACCTTGAGGGGGCCTGTGGTGGTGCCGGAGCCGCAGACGGCTCAGTCCTGGGCCGATCTAAAGCCTCAGAGCCAGGGGAGTGGGCTGTTGTTGGTGCCCCTATTTGCTTCTGAGCATCCGGACAGGCCCCAAGAACTGTTGGGGGGCATTGCCCTAATCCGCTACCCTGGCAGCGATTCCCTGACCCCTCGTCCTTGGCAGCCGGAGGATCTGGAGTTGGCAGAAGCCGTGGCCGAGCAGGCGGGGATCGCCCTCAAGCAAGCGCGGCTTTACGAGCAAACCCGTAGCTCTGCCCAGCGGGAAAGCCTTTTGCGCCAGATTGCCCAGCGCCTCAGCGGCACCTACAATCCCCAGGAGGTGGTGCAGATTGCCCTCGAGGGCATGGCAGAGGCTTTGCAGGTTGAGCGGTGCAGTTTTGTGGCGCCCTGCAGTGGCCATGAGCCGTTCGCAGCCTCGTCGCGACAGCCTTGCGGTTCCCCTTCCCCTGCCGTAGGCAGAGCAACAGCCCCACCAGAGGCGGGACGGAGTCCTTTGGCTCAGCAACCCTTGGCCGGCGCTCCTGCAGAACCTCTGGCCATCATCCAAGAGTATTGCCGTCAGCCGGGGATCCCTTCCCAAAGGGGACAGACGCTGCCCCCTGAGCTAAGCCAGCTCCTCTGGGTCAATTGCTACAGCCACCTGAACACGCTGCTGATTCCAGATGTCAACACCTTCCCATTGTCTGCCCACGCCCGCCGCCATCTGCTGCAAAAGGGCATCCGCTCCCTGTTGGGTGTGCCGATAGTCACCGATGCTCGCCAGGTGGCCGGGGTGCTTTGCGCCTTCATGCCGCCGTTTGAGCCGGCAGTTCGGGGAAGCAAAACCGCCGATATCGCCTCAGAAGCCGCCGGATTTTCCCCCAGAGATACGGACTTGGTGAACGCGCTGGCGGACATTGCGGCAGTAGCCTTGCAGCGGGCCTCTTTCTACGAGCAGGTTCGCCGTCAGGAGGCGACGGCAGCAGCTTTGCGGGGCCTAACCGAGGGGCGAGAGGCGGAAAGTCGTCGGTTGGCCGCCGATTTGCACGACCAAACCTTGGCAGATCTGGGAGCTTTGTCTCGCCAGATCCAAGAGCTATCCGGCGATCCGACCATTGGCCCAGCCGGACAGGCTCAGTTGCGGGCCATGAGCGCCCAACTGCGAGAGACCATGGCCGAATTGCGCGGGATCGTGGAAGATTTGCAGCCGACGGCCATGCGGGCCTTTAACCTTGGCCCGGCTCTGCGCAGTCTCCTGGAACGGGCCGCCCAACGTTCCCCCCATCCTCTCCTCACCCGTTTCGACAACCAAGCCGATGGCCTGCTCTCCCGTCTCAGCCCCACCTGCCAGAGCAACATTTTCCGCATCGTGCAGGAGGCTCTGAACAACATCGTCAAACACGCAGGGGCACGGCGCATCGATCTCATCATTCAGCCCAAGGCGCAACAGGACGCCGGTTCCTCTATCAACCCTCAGGCTCCCTACACCCACTTGGAGCTGAAGATCATCGACGATGGCTGCGGTATGCCGGCGTCCAAGAGTGGGGTGGATCCCGCCCAGCCGCCCGGCCATGGCCACGGGTTGCTCAACATGCGCTACCGAGCCGAGTTGATCGGGGCAAGCATTGCTTGGCGTAATCGCCGCTTTGGCAGTGGCACAGTTGTAGAGCTGCGAGTCCCTCTGCCGCCGAGTCCCCGATCTTGCGGCTAGCCCCCCCTTTTCTGAGGTAGCAGACGCAGCATTTTCAGTCTCAACCTGTTCTATAGTCGTTTAAGCTCAACGGATCCCCGGTTGTCTGACCCGTTTGTAGGGGATCCTCTCACGCCGGCAGGACGGAGTTTTTGCACTGTCGTTGACACTGCGAGGAGAAGCATCTGTGGCCTATCGTGTGACTTTGATCCCTGGGGATGGCATTGGCCCGGAAGTGGCCAAGGCGATGACCACGGTCTTGGAGGCTACTGGGGTTCGGTTCGAATGGATCCCGGTAGAAGCAGGAGTGGAGGTGATCGAGAAATACGGCACCCCCTTGCCGCCCCAGGTGTTGGAGTCCATTCGGGAAACCAAAGTGGCGATCAAAGGGCCGATTGGCACTCCCGTAGGTACTGGCTTTCGTTCGGTCAACGTAGCCATTCGCAAGGAGCTGGATCTCTACGCCAATCTGCGCCCGGCCAAATCCATGCTCGGTGTCAAAAGCCCTTTTCAAGACATTGACCTAGTGGTGGTGCGGGAAAATACTGAAGATCTCTATGCCGGGATCGAGTTTGAACGGGGTACGCCGGAAGCCATCCAAGCGCGGGAGGAAATGATGCGCCTTTCCGGCAAACCCATCCGCGAGGGATCCGCCATCGGCATCAAGCCCATTTCGGACTTCGGCAGCCGCCGCATTGTCAAATTTGCCTTTGAGTACGCCCGCCAGAATGGCCGCAAGAAGGTGACGGCAGTGCACAAAGCCAACATCATGAAGTTCACCGATGGCTTGTTTTTGCAGGTGGCACGGGAGGTGGCCCAGGAGTACCCCGACATCGAGTTTGAAGATCGCATCGTGGACAACATGTGCATGCAACTGATGCAAAAGCCGCAGCTCTACGATGTGCTGGTGCTCACCAACCTCTACGGGGACATCATTTCCGACTTGTGCGCGGGGATGATCGGCGGGCTGGGGGTGGCGCCGGGGGCCAACATCGGCGACGGCATTGCGGTTTTTGAGGCCATTCACGGCTCTGCTCCCAAATATGCCGGCCAAAACAAAGTCAACCCCTGCGCTCTGATCCTCTCCGGGGCGATGATGCTGCGCTACCTAGGAGAGCGGGAGGCTGCCGCAAGGGTGGAGGCGGCGGTGCAGGCGGTGATCGCCGAGGGCAAGCAGGTCACCTATGACCTGGCCACAGGGGATCCCGTCGGCACTCAGGAGATGGCAGAGGCCATTGCTGCCCGCGTGCAGGAGATGGCTCCGCAGTAGGGTTTGGCGTCAAATGTTCTGATCCCAGGCTCCCCAAGGGAGGGGGGCTAGAGGACTCAATACCCCAAAACCGGATCCACCACCCCTAGCAAGGGATCCCCGGCCCGGAAGCGCCGCACATTTTCTCGCACCCGCTTAGAGAGGGCTGGGACAATCATGGCATCGGTAAGAGCAGTGTGGGGGGTAATCAGGCAGTTGGGCAAGCTCCAGAGGGGATGCCCATCCGGTAGGGGCTCGGGATCCGTGACATCCAAGGCGGCCCCGCGAATGACCCCCTGCTGCAGGGCGGCCACCAAGTCGGAGGTCACGATGTGCTTGCCTCGCGCCACATTCACCAGCCAGCACTGGGATCCCATCTGCTCCAACTCAGCTTGGGCGATGATCCCCTCAGTTTCCGGCGTGAGAGCCAAAGCCAGGATCACCACGTCTGCCTCTGCCAACACCGTTTGCCGTTCCGCGAGCGTCACCACCCGCGTGGCCCCCGGCAAGGGATCCGCCTTGCGACGCACCACGTCGATGGAGCATTGAAAAGGCTGCAACAGCTTGATCAACTCTTGGGCGATGCCCCCGGCCCCAAAAATGACCACGCGGCTGCCCCAGAGGCTGGTACCGGAGCCTTCCTGCCACGTTTGGGCCAAGGCGCGGATCTTCAAGTCGCGCAAGCCGGCCAAGGTCAAGGCCAAGGCATGTTCTGCCACCGGTTGAGCATAGACTCCCTTGCCACAAGTCCACACATAGGCAGGATGCAAAACCCCTGCCCGGACAAAAGGCTCTACCCCCGCCCAGGGCAACTGCACCCAGCGGATCCCTTTCCCTTCCGCCAGACAACGCTTCAGGCCAGGCACATCAAAGGCATCGGCCCAGACCAAGGCTTCTGCTTCTGCCAGGGGCACAATTTCGCCGCCCCCCGCCAAAACAGCCTCTTTGAGCCAGGGGCGAAGATGGCCGGGTTCGACGGCAATGCGTTTGCCTTGGATGCCCATAGGAACCGTTGGATAAGGCTTTCCCCTTGCCAGGATACTGTCGGCAGAGCGAGAGATGGCATGCACGGGCAGCCGCAAAAACCGGTGATCGAGTGTTAAGGGATCCCAAAGGGATCCTGGGCCACTTCCATAGGATCGCTAGGGTGAAAATTAGGGCTGCTGTGTTGGCTCAATCCTTAAGTAGGTAGCATTCCCCAATGACCCTATCCGAACTGCTGATCTTGGTGACGCTGCTCTTTCCCGGGATCCTGTTGTCGCTCATTGTGATGGGAACCTTTGCCGCAGGGGGATAATCATCTCCCAATGACAATGGTGAAGCCCTAAAGACGTGAAGACATGTCCAAAACCAAGCTGAGCGCCTGGGTCATGGGCTGGGGGTTAGCCTGCACTGCTGCTCTCTTTTTGCCCAGCGTGGCTGCTCAAGCTCAGGTGACCCTCGGTGTGCAGCCGGTGCGGGTGGTGCAAGGGATCCCTTTGTACCAGAAGGAGGTTTGGGTTGGAGACAATCGGATCCCCGTTTCTATCGTGGTCATTTCTCTCGCAGCGGGCCAACTGCGGCCTATCTGGGCTGCACGCGCGGGGCTGGTGGGTTTGGGGGAGCTGTCTTCCTTTGGCCCGGAACAGGGGGCAGTAGCCGCCATTAACGGTGGGTTTTTCAACCGCAACACCCGTCAGCCGCTGGGGGCAATTCGTCGGGATGGCCGTTGGATCTCCAGCCCCATTTTGGGTCGTGGGGTCATCGCCTGGTCGGATGGGACGGCAGGGCAAGAAGGGGGATCCGTGCGCTTTGCCCGTTTGCGGATGCAAGCAGAGCTGCGCAATGCCATTGGGGATCAAATCCCAGTGGTGGGCATCAATACAGGCTATATCCTGCCCGGCATCTCCCAGTTCACCCCCGACTGGGGATCCACCTACACCACCCAAACGGACGACGAAATGCTCGTGATGGTGCGGGAGGATCGGGTGCAAGAGATTCTGATGGCTGGCCTGGCCGGCAGTTTAACGGTACAGATTCCCAGTGAGGGGTATGTATTGGCAGGGCGGGGGCTAGAAGGTGCCCTAGAAGCCCGCAAGCTGGTTCCTGGGGATCGCCTCAGCTTTTATCTGCGCTTGGATCCGCCTGAGCTGGAAGCCTATCCTCACCTCTTGGGCGCAGGGCCGCTCTTGCTCTTGGATGGACAGGTGGTTTTGGATGCCCGATTGGAGGGATTTCAGCCTCTCTTTCGCCGGCAGCGAGCCGCCCGCAGTGCCATCGGCCAACTGGACAGCGGACATTTGCTGCTGGTGACCGCCGGCAATGCCCAGGAAAATCAAGGGCTCACCCTGCTGGAGATGGCACAGTTGATGCAGCAATTGGGCTGTCGCCATGCCCTGAACTTGGATGGGGGCAATGCTTCCACCTTGGTGCTGGGGGGAGAAGCCGTCAATTTGGAACACCGACACCCAGAAGCCAGCCCACTCAACAGCGAGACGGATCCCAGTCCCTCCCGGCGGCGTACACCCCGAGTTCACAATGGCCTAGGGTTTTTCCCAAGCCCAAGTCGGTGACAGAAAACTTTTGTGCCGGCGGGATGGAGTCTTTTCCCTTTGATCCAGGGATCGAGGGTGGGATCCCCGGACTTTCTGGCTGATTGGATGAGGGGTCAAGTATTCTCCAGGATTGGATCTACCTTCTCAACAAAAATCTCTCCTCGCCAGAGGAAGGACTCGGCTTTGATTGCGCAATGGGATCCCGGCAATCTCAGCACCCAAAGCCCCAGAGCTTTTTCAGGTCAATTTTAAGTGGGATCCAAACTGAACGCCCAATGCTCATTTCTCATAACAGAAATAGAGATTAAATTAAGTAGAAAACATTGGCCTTGAGACCGGTAAGAAAAATGATCAAAGAGGCGATCTCTTGAAGAAGACGACCTCAGAGTATAAAAGGCACGCAATTCTTTACGCTTCTGCTAAATCAGATGCTGGTTTTCAAAAAAGTATTGTCAATAATCCATTTTTTGACGAAGATGATTGACGAATTTATATTTCTTCACTCTCGAGGTTAGAAATTAACTCCTTGGACTTTTGGTTACAATTCTCTCTACTACGAATGTTCGCTAATGTGTAGGCCTACCCGGCTCCCGACCAAATGTATAGTTATTTTAAAAATGACTATCTCTCCTGGTGGACAAGGCTTTTGGGGTAGGTTGACCCTTGCTCCTCTCTCGTGGGTGGGCTGCTGGTACTGGCATTCCTGTTTGTGAGAGTTAATCTTATTTGGAAGAAATTGATCTTTTTCTCAAATTTTTATAGAGCACCTCTATACTCAAGTGAGATAGCCCCACACACAAGCTTCTGGGCTAGGCCTGAAATTTTATTGAGATCCCCTGTCAAAGCTTTTCAGGTATTGCCTCTTGTGCCAAAAGGCTAGGATGGGCAAGGATTGTATTTTCTATTACTCTATTGGGGATGATTTGTATGCCAGCTAGAAGCAGAACCGACTCATTGACGGATACGCACAGGTGGTGTTTCATGGAATCCATAGCCGACGCTCTCCACCACTTGTAGGCCTTGTAACCTAGGGCCGTGTTCTCTAGCCTGCTCGCGAGATAGAACGTGGTTTGCACTGCTTCTCCAAATCCTATGCCTTCCTCCAAGGATGCCGCTCCTGTAGCCCGCGCCAAACAGCCTGCGGCTCAAGCCAGCCCTGCTGCCGGCGACCGCTTCCTTCAGCGGGATGGAGCCCTCTCCGCCCAGTTGGTTCCCCAGGGATCCCTGCAGCTTTACACCCACCCCAGCCGAGGCATGTTTACGCCTGTCATGGCCCAGGCGCTGCGCTTGGCCGGCCAGGGAACGCGGGTGCTGATCGTGCAATTTCTCAAGGGTGGGATCAACCAGGGGCCCGAAAATCGTCTCTCCCTGGGCAGATCCTTGGAGTGGGTTCGCTGTCGCCTGCACCGGTGCATCGATACACCTCACCTAGAGCCTGAGGAGCGGGTGGCATTGGATGAGCTGTGGCAATTCACCCAGGAGGCCGTCAGGAGTGGCCGCTACGACTTGGTGGTGTTGGATGAGCTGAGCTTGGCTGTGAAGTTGGGCCTGATCCCAGAAGCGGAAGTGCTGAGCTTAATCGACCAACGCCCCATCTCCATGGACATGGTGATCACCGGGCCGGAGATGCCAGATTCGTTTCTGGAGCGGGCCGACTTGATCACGCAGCTGCGCCTACGTGGCATCCCAGGCCCAGGGCTGCGCACTGCCGATGCGAATGTTGCCTGCTCTCTGGATCCCCCTCAAGTCAGCGGCACAGGTGCTATGCCTACAGCAGCCCATGTTGCTCCGCACCGCTAGCGCAAACAGTTTCCGCTCCGAAAGACCTAGGCAACACGGGTCGCGTCAGGGGGGCGGAGTCCCAATAAGACTGGAGCTTGTCCACCAGATGTGCCCTCACTCTCCAGGAAGCCGGCTGTAGCCATGTTGAAAAACGACCGCTGGATCTGTGAGCAAGCGCGGCGAGGGATGATTGAGCCCTTCTGCCCTGAGCTGGTGCGCGCTGTTGAATCTCGGCCCGTTTTGAGTTACGGGCTGTCCTCCTATGGCTACGACATCCGCCTGTCGCCGGTGGAGTTCAAGATCTTTCGCCATGTGCCCGGCACGGTGGTGGATCCCAAGCGGTTTAACCCCAAGAATCTGGAAGCGGTGGAGCTGCACCACGACGAGATGGGGGATTACTTTATCATCCCGGCCCATTCCTATGGGTTGGGAGTGTCCTTGGAACGGCTGCAAGTCCCGGATAACATTACCGTGATCTGCATTGGCAAATCTTCCTATGCCAGGGTGGGCCTGATTGCCAACCTGACGCCCGCTGAGGCGGGATGGCGGGGTTATCTCACCCTAGAGTTTTCCAACGCCTCCAGCGCCGACTGCCGTGTGTACGCCAACGAAGGGGTGGTCCAGCTTCTTTTTCTGGAAGGGGATCCCTGCCAAGTGACCTACGCCGACCGCGCTGGCAAGTATCAGGATCAGCCGCAGCAGGTGGTGGTGGCCAAGGTTTAGCGAAACGGGGGAATGCCAGTAATCCCCCTCAGTTTATTGGGGGGAGGGCGTTACCCGTCTTTCTTCCTCCAAAAGGGAAAGAGTTGGCGGGATCCGGTTGGCTATGCTGGATCCACGTAGAACCCCATCTTGATTCATCTCCATGCCTGACTCTTTTTCGCCTGCTGCCGCTCCCCCCGGTGAGGCTGAGCCTTTGGGCGATAGGGAGTCCAATCCCGATCTGCTTACAGCTTCCTACGATTACACTCTCCCTCCAGACCAGATTGCGCAAACGCCGGTGGAGCCCAGGGATCAGGCGCGGATGCTGGTGGTGCACCCGGATAGGCACGAGCATCGCCGCTTCTGCCATCTGCCCGACTACCTGCAGGAAGGGGATCTGCTGGTTCTCAACGATACCAAGGTGATCCCGGCCCGCCTGTTCGGGGCTAAGGAACCCTCTGGGGCGCGGGTCGAAGTGTTGCTGCTGGAGCCTTGCCTGGAAGGGATCCCTGCCGCCGCCCAACCTCTGCCGGATCAGGCGTGGAGCTGGCGGGTTTTGGTCAGGCCGGGCAAACGGGTGAAGGTGGGGGATCGGATTGGTTTTTGGAGCAAGCAGGGATCCCCCTCTGGGCTGAGGGCCACCGTTCTGGCTTTGGACCCGGAAACCGGCGGGCGAGTGGTGCAGTTTGAGTGGGAAGGGGCGCAACCTTTTGAGGAAATCCTGGAACAGGTGGGCCGGATCCCGCTTCCTCCCTACATCAAGGCTTCCGGATCCCCGGGCTCAGGACAAGTTCGCCCTGAAGACTACCAAACCCTCTGGGCCAAACACCCCGGCTCGGTGGCTGCTCCCACGGCAGGGCTGCACTTTACCCAGGAGCTGCTGGAGCGGCTGGCCCAAAAAGGGATCCAAACGGCCTACATCACCCTGAACATCGGCCTGGGTACCTTCCGACCGGTGGAAGCGGAGCGGGTAACCGAGCATCGTCTCCACAGCGAGTGGCTCAAGGTGCCGGCAGAAACGGTGGCAGCCATCCAAAAAGCCCAAGCCCGAGGGGGGCGGGTGATCGCGGTGGGAACGACTGTGGTGCGCTCTTTGGAAACCGCGGCAGCCTCTGGCACCTTGCAGCCTTGGCAGGGGAAAAGCGATCTCTTCATCTACCCCGGCTACTCCTGGCGGGTGATTCAAGGACTGGTCACCAATTTTCATCTGCCCCGCTCCAGCCTGATGATGCTGGTGGCTGCGCTGATCGGGCGGCAAAGGCTGCTGGATCTCTACCAAGAGGCCATCGAGCAGGGATATCGCTTCTATTCCTTTGGGGATGGCATGCTGATCCTGCCCTAGGGCTGGGGCTGCTCTCCCTGGGATCCCTTGAAGGAACCGGCCTCCGCCTCTCCTTCAACTGGGGTCGAAGGACGGTTTTGCCCGCCGGCAAACCAGTTCCGGATGCGATCCCATTCCACCTGATGGTAGCCGTCCACCGCCCAATTGGCCCGCCGCTGCAGCATGTGCAGAGGAAAGAAGGTGGCCAGAGCCAGCACCGGGATCCCTGCCGAACGGGCTGCCTGAATGCCGGAGTAGGTGGCTTCAATGCTCAAACACGCCTGGGCAGGCAATTCCATCCGCTGCAAAAGCAGGCGGTGCAAGTGTCTTGGGGAAAATATTGGGCCTGCATCATCCCCCGTCACTCGATAGGAGCCCACATCGGTCAACTGTATCAGGGCCGGGCAACAGGACTGGAAACGCTCCAGAAAAGCGGTCACCTCGGCTGCCGATTGGCCGCACAGCAGGCCGACCTTCAGTTGCAGCCGCTCCAGCGTCTCCAAAGTTTCCCTCAGGCCGGGAATGAGAGGCAGCTCCCTTTGCCCCTGCAAAGCTTGCTGGTAGTATAGGGCCTTGCGTTTCAGCAGCTCTTCCAGCTGCTTGGGGTTGAGCACCCGCCCCTGCTCCCCCCACAGAGCCGGCAGGCGCTCTCGATCCGGTCGGCCCAGGTATTGCAGCCGGTAAAGCTCCCGCTGCCCAGGGGATCCCGACTGAGGCCAGCAGAGGTTCCAGGGGCGCAGGTTCTCTTCCACCAGCAGTTGGTTGATGGCCTGTAGGTGCAGGCTCTCGTCATCGGCCACCACCCCACTCCAGCTCAAGATCACCCCTTGCAGCCCCATATGGGCGACATCACCCTCTGCTAACGACCGCAACCCAACTGCATCAAAGCAGATGGCTTGTCTATCCATTTTGGACGCGACGCTCGAACTCTTCCCGAGTGGCGTCCACCAATTGCACCGCCTCTGGATAGAGTTCAGGATGGTTTTGCTTCAGCCAACTGAGCACCCGCGCCAGTTGGGCTGCACACAGATCCAAATCCGCTTGAAAAATAACCGCCGCCGCCATGTGCTGAGCATATTCGGGCGGGTGACCCTGCTGCGCCAGCTCCGCTGTCAAAGCGGCCAAGGCCTGTTGGCGAACTGAGGGCAGTGAACTTTCGGGAGAAGACATAGGCCAAGCCCTTCAAGCGGGAGAGTAGCGGCGCAAGGCCAGCGTGACGTTGTGCCCACCAAACCCAAAGGCATTCACCAAAGCGGCCTCAACAGCCATCTGCCGCCCCTTGTGGGGGACAAAATCCAGCCCTTCGCACTCGGGATCGGGGTTGTCCAAGTTGAGGGTGGGAGGAACCCAGCCGTGGTGGATGGCCAAAGCTGTGGCCACCGTGGCAATGCCGCCCGCTCCCCCCAACAGGTGGCCGGTCATGGACTTGGTGGCGCTGATGGCCAAACGGGGGGCATGCTCGCCAAAGACCGACTTGATGGCCTGGACCTCGGCGATATCCCCTACAGGGGTGCTGGTGGCATGGGCATTGATGTGTTGCACATCCCCAGGCTGAAGCCCGGCATCCTTGAGGGCCAGCCGCATCGCCCGGGCCGCTCCCTCGCCGCCGGGGGCAGGGTTGGTCATGTGGTGGGCATCGCAGGTGAGGCCATAGCCGACTATCTCCGCATAGATCTTGGCCCCGCGGGCGCGGGCGTGCTCCAACTCCTCCAGCACCAGGATCCCTGCTCCTTCCCCCATGACAAAGCCATCCCGATCCCGATCAAAGGGCCTACAGGCTTGCTCCGGGGTGTCGTTGCGGGTGGAAAGGGCCTTCATGGCACTGAACCCCGCCATGGACAAAGGGGTGACCGCCGCTTCCGTGCCACCTGTAATCGCCGCTTGCACCTCTCCCCTCTGGATGAGCCGAAAGGCATCGCCAATGGCGTTGGAGCCAGAGGCACAGGCCGTAACTGTGCAGGAATTGGGGCCTTTGGCGCCAAAATGAATGGCCAGGTGACCTGCAGCCATATTGGCGATCATCATGGGCACCATGAAGGGGCTACAGCGATCCGGCCCTTTCTGCAGATAGATGGTCTGCTGCTCTTCCAAGACGCGGATGCCGCCGATGCCGGTGCCCAAGATCACCCCCACTTGCTCAGCGTTGAGAGCGGTGATGCGAAAGTCAGCGTCCTCCAAGGCTTGCCGGGTGGCCGCCATCGCCAGGTGCACAAAGCGGTCGGTGCGCTTGACATCCTTGCGATCCAAATAGTCGAGGGGATCAAATCCCTTCACCTCTCCGGCAATACGGCAATCGTGGCGGGAGGCATCAAAATGGGTAATCGGCCCAATGCCGCAGCGCCCTGCCAGCAGGCTCTGCCAAAACTCGGCAGGAGAGTTGCCGATGGGGGTGACCGCGCCCAGCCCCGTAATCACAACGCGGCGGGTTGGCCTGAGAGCAGTGGCGGGATCCAGAGTAGCCATCGTCCGGTGTTAGCCCAGGGGTATGGAGGCAGATTAGGCAGCTTTCTTCGAGAGGATGTAGTTAACAGCGTCTTGCACGGTGGCGATCCTTTCTGCATCTTCATCGGGGATCTCCAGGTCGAATTCCTCTTCAAAAGCCATGACCAGCTCCACCGTATCAAGGCTGTCGGCCCCCAGGTCGTTCTGGAAATTGGCTTCTGGGGTCACTTTGTCATCTTCCACGCCCAGTTGATCGGACACGATCTTACGAACACGGCTGTAAACTTCGTCTGCGCTCATGCTTGGAATCCCAACTCTCGATTCAGCGTGTCTTGGCCGGGCCAACCAGCGGCCAATGAAGCAATCCCTATTGTATCGGACAATGGATCCCCTCTTGTGAGCAGCCTCACCTGCATTGGCTGCTGCGGCCAGGGTATGGGAATTGGGCGGCAGCCTTTTCGGTTGTGGGAAAGAAAAGCTAGTATAGTCCACTGCGTCTCTACCACTGGATTCTAAGGAGAACTTGCTTCCATGCCCCGCGCTTACGAAACGATGCTGATTGTGCGTCCTGATCTGTCAGATGAACCCCTCGAACAACTGCTCAGCAGTCAGGAGGCAATCCTGCGAGAGAACGGAGTAACCCACGTGGAGATTACCAATAGGGGCAAGCGCCGCTTTGCCGGGTTTGAGATGAAAAAGTTCAAGGAGGGTCTGTACATCCAGTTCAACTACGAAGCCGAACCCAATGCGGTGGCTGCCTGGGAGAAAAACCTGCGCATCAACGAGAGTGTGCTGCGCCACATGACTCTCCGCGTCGGCTAGGTTTGACGGCATCCTGGCCTGCGGGCATGATGGAAGTGCGCTGAGCTGCCCCTTATCCCTGGATGGCTCCGTTATGAACTCGATTGTGTTGATGGGCGAGGTTCTGTCTGAGCCAGAGCTGCGCTACACCCCTGATAACTTAGCTGTTGCGTCCTTGGTGATTGGCTTTCCCAGCTTGCGCCCGGATGAGCCGCCCTACCGGGTGCGCGTTTCCTCTTTTGGAGAACTGGCCAAAAGGGTGGTGGACACCTGCCATGTGGGCGACCAAATCACAGTGGAAGGCCAACTGCACATGAATGTGGTGGAGCGAGATGGGCGCAAGGAAAAGCTGGCCGAGATCACCGCGCGCCGTGTCCATCAGCTGGGATCCGCTCGCGTTCTCTCCCTGACGGGGATGGGCGAACCGGCGATTGTGGAATCCTCTGAGGGGGATGTGGTTTCCCCACCGGAGCCGGACGATCTCCCGTTCTAACGGTTGCGAGACTTGCCGGGATCCCCCATGTCTCAAAAACTTGGCGAACCCTTGGGATCCCTGCAGGTCATCGGCTACTCGGTGCAGGGACGTCCTATTCACCTTTGGCAGCTCACCCAAGGGAGCCGCTCCTTGCTGCTGATCGGCGGAGTACACGGGGACGAGGTGGAAGGATACACTCTGATCGAGCGCTATGTGGCTTCTGGGAAATGGGGATCCCTGGCCGGGAAAGCGACCCTATGGGCAATCCCTCGCTTGAACCCGGATGGCTGTGCCCTGGGGCAACGGCTCAATGCCAACGGCGTCGATCTCAACCGCAATCTGCCCACCCAAGATTGGATCCCGGCCTCTTTGGAAGCTCGCTATCCGCCCGGAGCAGCCCCAGGCTCCGAGCCCGAGACGCAGGCGTTGTTGGAGGGCTTGGCCCAGATGCGGCCCCAATTTATCCTTTCTGCCCACTCCTGTCAGGCACACCCCTGTGTGAACTACAACGGCCCTGCCCTTGAGCTGGCCCAGGTGATGGCCGCTTGCAACGGCTTGCCCATTACCGCCGACATTGGCTACCCTACCCCTGGTTCTCTGGGCACTTGGGCAGGGCAGGAACGGCACATCCCAACCCTAACGCTGGAAATCCTGCGGGGCACTCCCCTCGATCAAGTCTGGCAAGAGCAGGCCGAGGCGCTGCAGGCGGTGTTGGAGTGGGCAGCCCAAGGCGATGCCTTCTGACCGGTGTCAAGATCTCTGAACTTTCGTTGCCAATCTGCCTAGTTCGTTCAAGATATCTGGGGTTTTCTCGCCCAAATCTTCTACAACACAGATAGGTGGGGCAGAGCAGAGGGGAGCTTGGAGTCGAGGGAAAAGGGGTCAGAGGTCAACCCCGAAGTCACGCTGCTTCTGCCTTGTGCCCCGCTGTTAGCCATCTGGAGGAAGCCGATATGTTCAGCAGGATTTTGGTGGCAGTGGATCGGTCGGAGCTGAGCCAGGGAGTATTTCAAAAGGCCGTCCAAGTGGCCAAGGCCATGCAGGCCCAGATGATGATTCTCCATGTTCTGTCTCAGGAAGAGCCGGGCGCCCCAGAGCCGCCGATGATCCTGGGGGTAGATTACAGCTCCACCATCAGCGCCGAGCTGTGGCAGTCCTACCGGGAGCAATGTGCCATCTTCGAGCAAAACCAGATGGACTACCTGCGCTCGCTGGTGGAGAAAGCGGCTGAGCACGGGATCCGCGCTGAGTACACCCTCAACTACGGCAACCCCGGTCGGGTCATCTGCGATCTGGCCCGCTCTTGGGATGCGGACTTGGTGGTGGTGGGCCGCCGCGGCCACTCCGGCCTGAGCGAGCTGTTTCTGGGCAGCGTCAGCAACTACGTGCTGCACCGCGCCCCCTGCTCGGTGTTGACGATACAAGGGGAAGCCCTGAAAAAAGCAACCCAAACCGCGGAGGAGAAGACAGCTACCTCTGCTGGCTAAGGCTCTAGGAACTCGGGGGCGAGGGGGTGGAAGGCGGTTGCGTGAGTGGGGCGGAGTCCTTGCTCTCCGGCTGGCCTTCCAAGAGGCGATTCACTTCGGTTTCCAGGCTGTTGAAGGTGCTCAGCTCGATCACGGCAATGTCCGGCTGGCGGCTGCTTTGCACATAGGCCCGCAAGCCAGAGGAGGCCAAGCTCAGGGCCAAGGGATCCTGCTCGGCGTCAGGCTTGGGCTCAAAGGTCAGCCGTAGGTCCGGATCAGACAACACCCTCTGGGCTTCTGCATCAGCTTGTTCCACAAACTCTTTGGCGCGGGCAGCATTTAGGCTGGAGAACAGAGAGCCGAGATCCACAGGCTGGCCCGGTCGCTCCGGGTTTTCCCAGCGCAGCTCCAAGGATCCCTTCTCTGAAGGCCGAGGGGTGAGGGTGACCTTTTCCCCTTGGGATTCTAAGGTGACTTGGCCCACTTGGTTGGCGTTGAGGCGGGCAATGCGGTGATCCCGCAGCTCTTCCAAGTCGGAGCGGAGAATATCGGCGGTGGAGGTGAGCAAGGTGGCTACTGCCGGGTGCTCAGAGGTGATGACGTACACCTGGCCATCTTTCTCCGATCCCAAAGCGACCTTCAGGGTTTTGCCCTCCTCCAGCTCTACCGTCAGCCGGGCGGAAGGCTGCTCCAAGCCATAGGGGGCTAGATCCGTCTGGGTCTCGGCGGGGAACTCCACGGCCTGCAGGCGGGCCAGAGTATTGAGCAAGCGGTTGACGTTGATCTCATCGGCAGGCAGCTCTCTGGGCTCGACAATCTGCCAAGTATTGTCTTGTCGCTGCAGGCGAACAACTTCCGGCTCCGCCTCTGCCAACTGCACTTGCAGGGCTTTCACCTCGGCTGTATCAAACTGAAGCAAAGTCTTGTCCCGCAAAGCCAGTAGGGAGGGCAACAGGGATCCCTTCTGGGCACTGCTTAGAAGCACCACCTGTCCCCCTTCGGGCTGGGCGTAGAAGCCAGAGCCGTCGAAGTTGTCGTTGCCGATGGCCAGGCGGTAGGGATCCCCTTCTTTGGGGAAAAGGGCGATTTGGTGTCGCGGCTGATCCAGGCCAAAAGCGGCCAGGTCAGTGACCCCCTCCAGAGTGATTTGGGGGGTGAGGCGGGAGAAGGTGTTGAGCAACTGCTCAATGGGGAAGTCCAGCGCCGCTGACTGAATGGGACTGACAATCCGCCAGCGGGATCCCTCTTCTTCCGGAGTGCGCTCCAAAAGGATTTCCAAGTGCTCCGCACCGCTGCCGCGAACGGGTTCCCCCTCTTTCTGTTGGCGGATTTCAATGCGGGCAATGGTATCGGTGGCAAAATGGAACAGCCGCGCTCGCTCCGCCTGTTGCTCCTGGCGCAGTTGCTGGATGTTGTCCAAGAGGAAGTAGCCCAGCAGACAGGCCACCGCCAAACCCAAAAGAACCCAGGTGGTTCGCTTGAACATACTGGACTCTCCTCCTACCGTCTTTGCCACCACAGGGCAGCTCCGGATCCCAGGGCCGCCAAGGGCAAAAGCACCGTCGATCCCAGCACCAGCCAGCGGAAGGTTTGACCGGTCAGGGTGAGGCGGCGATCCGTGATGGATTTGGGGCGGATGGAGATCTGCTCCGTTTGTTCGGTCAGCCAGTTGAGGGTGTTCAAGAAGAGATCCCGGTTGCCCTGCTGCCGCAAGTTGCCGTTGAGGGCGAAGTTGACATTGCCGATCACCACCAGGCGGGCCTCCTGCGGGGATCCTGTGTCGGCCTGGTCGGCGTCCAAACGGCGGGTTAAAGCAACACCCAAGGTGAGGGGGCCGGGCTTGTCCTGATCCGGATCGAATTGCAAGGGGCCACGTTCCAGCTCAGGACTGGTCTCCCCCCAACTTTGCGGGCCGGTGCGCAGCAAGGGCGTGGCTTGGATCCCTTCCCGAGCTTGGGTTTCTACCGAACGAGCTAAGGGAAAGAGGGTCATCAGCCGCTGGGCGGCCAAGGGGGCGGTAATGGGGTGATCCCCGTAGTCAGTAACCAAAGCTACGGCTGGCCCTGTCCCCAGAAGCTGGCTGATGCTGCTCGCCTCCAGGATGATGTCATCCCCCAAGACCACGCCCCACTCTTCCAGCAAGGGATCCAGGCCGGCATCCACCCGTGGCCCAATCAACAACAGCAGCCGTCCTCCCTCGGCCAGGTAATCCTGCAGTTTCTCCACCTCGCCGGGGAACAAAGCCCGCTGTGGCCCCGCCAGCACCAGGACATTCGCATCCTCTGGGATCTCCGCTTGCACCAAGTTGAGGGGCTCTACCCGATAGCCTTCCTGGCCCAGGGCTGCCGCCGCCTGAGCCAGAGTTGGGGCGCCTTCCCTCGCTTGCAGCCCCACTTCCCCATGCCCTTGCACGAAATAGGCCACTAACTCCCCTCGGTTGACCACTTTGGACAAGACAGGGGTCAGTCTGCTCTCCAGGTCAGGAGCAGGGGGCTGGGGCAGTTGTTGTCGGCTTTCTCCGGCCTCCACCACCAGGGTGTTGTTTTGCGTCACCTGCAGCCGTTGAATGGTCAAGGGATCCCGATTGGGATCCACAAACTCAAACTGAAAGCGGTTGGGGTTAAGGCGGCGATAGCGCTCCAGTTGTTCCCGCAGATTGGGATCCGGCGCAGTGGTGACCACCCAAACTTTGACCGGTTGCACCAATCCCTGCACCAATTGCCGGGTTTGGGGCGACAGGGTAAACAGGCCCTCCTCGGTGAGATCCAGCCGCAGGTCGTAGCGCACCGCCACCACATTCACCAGCACTAGAATGACGGCCATCGCCGCCACCGCCACCAGGATGTTGGCGTTGGTCTGGGTGGAACGCAGACCGAGGAAGACCCCCACCTCCTGCCGGTGGGTGATGCCCCAAACCACCAGCAGGGCCAGGCCCGTTGCCAGCATGCTCAGGGGCACAGCCGTCCAACCGGTGAAGGTAGATCCCACCACCAGGCCGATGGCGATGACGCCAATGCCCAGGATCCCTGTCCAGTCCTTTAACGCGCGCCAGTCCTTCATAATGCTCCGCACCGCTGCCGCGAACACCGCACTCCTCCCATCTGACCTCAGCTCTGTTGCCAGCGCAGGCTTTCCACCGATTGCACCGTGGCAAACAGCCCCAGGACGATGATGCTCAAGAAAAGAATGAGGCTGCTGCTGCTGAGGATCCCTTGCACCCAGTTGCTGTATTGCTGCAGCAAAGACACATGCCGCAGCGTCGCGGCAATCCAGTTCTCCTCCTGGCCGGCTGCCGCGTCGATCACCCAGAGCAGCAGGATCAGGCCAAAGGTGGCCACCGCCGCGATGAGCGTGCTGTCTGTTAGAGACGAGATAAACAACCCCAAGGCCATGACACTGCCCGCCAGCAGGGTTAGGCCCACATAGCCCATCAAGGTCAGGCGGTAGTCCACTGCCGGGTTGGCGCTGCTCAGCACCAGCACGTGGTAAACCAACGGCGGCAGCAGCAGCGTGATGAAAAACACCCACACCGCCAGCCATTTGCCCACCGCCACCCCCAAGTTGGTGATGGGGGAGGTGGCCAGCAGCTCCATGGTGCCCCGCCGCCGCTCCTCGGCATAGGAACTCATGGTGAAGATGGGCAATAAGAAGAGAGAAAGAGTGCCCAAGAGGTTGAGAAACTGCTGTGACAGGATGGTGGCGGCGTCAAAAGGGTTCTCCTGGCCGAACTGGGCGAAAAGATCCACCTGCTGAGAAAAGCTGATCACCCGCACCAGAATATTAAAGAAGAAAAACCCCGCCAGTCCCCAAAACACCGCGGCCACCACATAGGCAATGGGGGAGGTGAAGTAGCCGCGCAGCTCTTTGCGAAAAATGGCAACCACTCCGTTCATGCCGCTTCCTCCAATGCGCCCTCAGATCCCTCTTGCGTAGTGAGCTGCAGGAAAATCTCTTCCAAAGAAGCCTGCGGGCGGCCTATCTCGTAGAGGTCGATCCCCGCCTGCACCAGCGCTTTGGCTGCCTCCGGGATCCAGCCGTCCGCGGCAGCGTTGCTCTTGAGCTGCACCTGCCAGCGGGAGGGATCCGCCGCCAAGGGCTGTAGGCTCACCACCTCCACTTGGGGCAAAGGCTGCAGGGCCGTCCGGATGGCCATTGCCTCGGTTGCCCCCACCACCAGCTTTGCCTGCTGCCGATCCTGGAGCTGGGCTGTCAGCTCAGCGGGGGTTCCGATGGCGGCCACCTGGCCGCGGTTGATGATCACCACCCGGTCGCAGGTCATGCTCACCTCGGGCAGGATGTGGGTGGAGAGGATGATGGTGTGCTCCCCCGCCAGGCTCTTGATGAGCTTGCGCACCTCGATGATCTGCTTGGGATCCAGCCCAATGGTGGGCTCATCCAGGATGATCACCGGCGGGTCGTGAACCAGAGCTTGGGCGATGCCCACCCGCTGCTTAAACCCCTTGGAGAGCTTGCGGATGAGGGTGTGGCGCTTTTCTTCCAGGCTGCACCGCCGGATCGCCTCGTCCACCCGCCTGGGCCGGTCGCCAGCGCTGACCCGCTTGATCTGGGCCACAAAGTGCAGGTACGCCTCCACCGTCATGTCGGGGTAGAGGGGTGGGTTTTCCGGCAGATAGCCAATGCGCTGCCGCACCGCCATCGAGTTTTCGTGAACATCAAACCCGGCCACCCGCGCCGTCCCCTCGCTGGCAGGCAGATACCCCGCCAAAATGCGCATGGAAGTGGTCTTGCCAGCCCCATTCGGCCCCAAAAACCCCATGATCTCGCCGGCGTTCACCTGGAAGGAAACATCGCGAATGGCAGTAAAGCTGCCGTAGGTTTTGCTCAAATGCTCAACTTCGATGGCACCCGCGGTTGCACGAGCAGTGGGTAAACCTGTCATCAGCAACTCCTAACCTAGAGGGTCAGCAGCGATTAGCAAACGGTCCAAGGCCGAGTTACCCCTATTCCCAAAGAGGACAAATGTCGGGAAGCAGGCTCGGGCAAGAAGGCGGGCAACAGCGCTGAGGCCACATGCCAACTTAGCATAGCGGCAGCGAGGATGAGTCGAGGGAACTGGGATCCCTTTCCCCCTTTTGGTGGGGATCCATCGGTTGGCTAGTCAGCAGGGCTTGTGAGGGATCCCCACTGTTCCAGCCCCAGAACCCGGCTCTCCCCTGGATTGGCTGCCACCACCTCCCCAATGGGGAAGGCTTCGGGGAGCAGGGATCTCACCTGATTTTCCGCCTCAGGGGGGATCACCAGCACATAGCCCACCCCCAGGTTGAAGGTGCGGAACATCTCCAAGGTCTCCACCTGGCCCTGCTCTTGGAGCCAGAGAAACTCCTGTGGGATGGGCCAGCTATGGGGCTGCAGCCGCGCCGCCTGGTTGGGGGCCAAACAGCGGGGCAAGTTTTCCGGGATCCCGCCGCCAGTGATGTGGGCCATGCCGTGGATGGCGATCCCTGCTGCCTGCAGCCGCTGCACCGCCTGCACGTAGATGCGGGTGGGGGTGAGGAGTACTTCCGCCAAAGGCCGATCCCAGCCAGGAGGCCGGTGATCCCAGCGCCAACCCCGGTCGGCCACAATCCGCCGCACCAAGCTGTAGCCGTTGCTGTGTAGGCCGCTGCTGGGCAAAGCCAACAACCGATCCCCAAGCTGTACCCGCGACCCATCCAGAATGGCCGCCTTCTCCACAATTCCCACACAAAACCCGGCCAGGTCGTATTTCCCAGGGGGATAGAACCCCGGCATCTCCGCCGTTTCCCCGCCCAGCAGTTGGCAGCCCGCCTCCTGGCAGCCCGCCAAGATGCCGTCGATCACCTGCAACAGGGCTTCCGGCTCCAGCTTGCCGGTGGCCACATAGTCCAAGAAAAACAGCGGCCGGGCCCCCACCGTCAGCACGTCGTTGACGCACATCGCCACCAGATCAACACCTACCCCCCGGTGCTGACCCCACTGCTGGGCAATGTCCAGCTTTGTCCCCACCCCATCGGTGCCCGCCACCAACACCGGCGCTTGATACCCCGTCGGCAGCTCAAACAGACCGGCAAAGCCGCCGATGCCGCCCAAGGTTTCTGAAGAACCTGAAGACGGAACTTGAATCCGTTCAACGCGCTCGCGGATCCCCCTGACAAAGGCGTGGCCCAGATCGATGTCAACCCCTGCTGAGCGGTAGTCCAAAATGCCAAAACCCCTTACGCTATCAAGACTTGAGCTCCTGTGTCCGACCGTACAAACGGGTCAACTCAGAAACCTATGGTACATTAACTTCTGTTTTAACCGTCGCACTGGAAGTTGTACGAGATTGGAGAGGAGCGCGGCCTCATGCGAAATTGGAAACAGCTTGGACAGGGACTGGATCCCGCCCGCAAAATGGGCTTGGTCAGTTGTCTCTGTGTCACGGCTTTGGGCTTGCCGGCAGGCATGTTGGGCAGCTTCGCCCCGCGAGCACAAGCCTCAACGCGAACCGGATCCCTGAGCACCCGAGCAGCGGAGCTGTCATCTGACTCCCAATTGCCCTCCCCGGCCACCGACCTCGTTCCCCCTTCCCAACCCGCCACTGCTGCCGCAGCCCCAGTCAGAACGCTGCCGAGAACCCCCCAAACCCCTATCTCCGGCCACGAGGGTCTTGCCCCTGCCAAACTGGGTACCCTGAACTTGGATCATCCCTTGAACCGATCTCGCCAGGCGATCCTGCCCCGTCGAGCAGAAGAACCCATTCTCAAGATCGGCGAACAACAGCAGCACACCAACCAGCCCATCTCCACCCTCTACGACTATCAGATGGACGGGCAACAGGTGGTTACTGTCTATGTGCGGGATCTGCCCATTGTCAGTTTTGTCGAGCACCCTGGGCTAGAACCACCGCTGATGCGGGCCAGCACCCTTGTGGCCCAGCTCAACCAAATGGCCCAGGGATCCCTGAAAGACACCACCATCACCCTAGGTTGGGCAGGTTTGGAATTGGCCGAACAAGGCTTGGGTGTTCCTCTCTACACCATTCAGGTCAACAACAAGGAATTGCTGCGCATCGACGATGGAGTGCTGTTGATCGACAACCAGCGCCCGGTGGATGTGGCTGTTTTGGCTGCCAATCGTCTGCGCCGTCTGCTGCTCGATGCCCCGCCCATTGCAGCTCCGGCCCTGCCTCAACCGGCTGCTCTGACCGCCAAAGCCGCTGTTGCAGGTTCCAAGCCGAAAACAGCCCCTCAACAGGAACCCGCCCCTGTCCGCGTGGTTGGGCCTGTGCAAGAGGGCATTGCTTCTTGGTATGACCTGCACCCAACCCGCCATGAGATGACGGCTGCCCACCCCACCCTGCCCTTTGGCACCGAGGTACGGGTGACCAACCTGAAAAATGGCCGCCAGGCCGTGGTGCGCATCAACGATCGCGGCCCTTTTATTCCCGGTCGGATCATCGACCTTTCCCTGCGGGCGGCAGAGGTGTTGGGGATGGTGCGCTCAGGGCTGGCGCCTGTGCGGGTGGAAGTGGTGCAACGCTAGCTAGGGCACGGGTGAAAAGCGCTTGGAATCGGGGGAATAGCGCCAAGAAATGCCCTCGGGATCCCGGCTGCGGCTCCACTCCGGAAACCCGGTTTTGAATTTCCAATAGGTAATGGCGGAAACCACCACCCCCAAACGTTCCGCCAACTGAGTCTGGTTGAGGGGGCGCAGCGGTGCCCGTGGCGCCGTAACGGCGGTGGGGCTGGGTGTGGGGGCAGAGCCTGCCGACTCTTGGGGGGCCGTGGCTGCAGGGGTGGGCGCTTCCTCCTCCAACCGGTGACTACGGCTGGGCTCCTGGGGACGCAGCAGGCTGAACTGGCTCAACAGGCCAACATTTTCCAGGTTTAAAAGATTTTCCAGGTTAGAGGTTTGGTGGATCAGCTCCAGCTCACGGCGAAATTCATCCTCCAGCACCTGCAGGTAGTGTTCCCGCTTCTGCTCCGACTCGGCATCTTTGAGCAGCCCCAAGGCAAAGCTGAGGTTCGAGAGGGGCTCGCTCAGATCCTGCAAGAATTTCTTGAACAGAGTGCCCTTCACGTCCGTGAACTGCTGCAACTGCTGCAGTTTTTGCCGCAGCTCCTCGATTCTTTTCTCTTCCAGCTTGCGGTTCTCGAGGCTCTGGCGGTGGTTGTGCAGGGCAATTTCGATGGTGGTGTAGAGTTCCCGCTCTTTGAAGGGTTTGATGATGTAGCCAAAGGGTCGGGTCTCTTTGACGCGGGAGAGCGTGTCCTCATCGGCGTAGGCCGTCAGATGCACCACCGGAATGTTGAAGCGCTCGGTAATCCGCTTGGCGGCTTCTATACCATCGATATCGCCTTTTAAGACGATATCCATCAAGACTAAGTCCACCGGCATCTCTTCCAGCCTTCGGATTGCTTCTTCCCCGGAAGAAGCAATGGCGGGCACAGCGTAGCCGAATTTTTTCAGAACGTTGGCAATGTCCTTGGCGATGATCTTCTCGTCCTCGACGACCAGAATACTGCCTTTGACAAGGGGTGGAACTCTCTTCAAGGCTCGCTCCTCGGAAAGGTAATGATGAAGGTGGTACCCGGTTTGCTCCTCAATTGTATCTTGCCCTGTAGCTGATCGGTGAGGGTTGCAACCAGTTGTAAACCCAGAGATTGAGTTTCCTTGAAGTCAAAGTTCGGGGGCAAGCCAACGCCATTGTCGGAGACTCGCAACTGAGTATATTTGCGGGTTTGGCTGAAATGAATCTCTATCTCCCCGCTGCGGCCCTTCGGGAAGGCATACTTGAGGCTGTTGGTCACCAACTCGTTGATGATCAGGCCACACAAGACCGCATCGTCCAGGTTGAGGCGGATCCCTTCGGCGCGGATGTTGGCGCGAATGCTCTCGGGGTTTACCCCGTAAGAGTGAAAGAGGTTGGAGATCAAATTGTGTAGGTACTGCTTGAGATCCACAGCGGCCAGATTGTTGGATTGGTACAAACCTTCGTGGATCAAAGACATGGCTTGAATACGGCTGCCGGCATCCTTAAAAACGCGGGCGTACTTGCGGCTTTTGATTTGGTCAGCTTGGAGCCGCAGCAGGCTGGAGATGATTTGCAGGTTGTTTTTGACGCGGTGGTGAATCTCCCGCAGCAGGACTTCTTTTTCCTGAAGGGCAGCTTGGATCTGCAGCTTTGCCCGTTTTTCTTCGGTAATGTCTTCGCAAATGCCGATGATGAAGAGGTTTTTGCCCTCGGGATCCCGGACTGCAGAGACTGCCAGGCGGCACCAAACCACCTTTCCGCTGCGGTGGATGTAGCGTTTTTCCAGGTGGTAGCGATCCCGTTGGCCGTTCAAAACCTCCTGGAAGAGTTGCCAATCTTCCTGAATGTCTTCGGGATGGGTGAGGTCGCAGAAGCTCATGTGGGTCAGTTCGGCGGCACTGTAGCCCAAGATCTCTTCCAGAGCAGGGTTCACTTTTAGGTAATGGCCCTGGTGATCGACGATGGAAATGCCCAGGGCTGACTGCTGGAAGATGCCCCGTAAACTCAGCTCACTTTGGCGAAGGGCTGCCTCGGCTTGCTTGCGCTCGGTAATGTCCAAAATCTGGCTTAGAAAGTAGCTGGGATCCCCTTGGGCCGTGCGCACCAGGGTGATGCGAAGAATGGCATAGACTATTTGGCCGTTCTTGTGGATGTAGCGTTGTTCCTGTTCGCACTGATGCACCTGGCCGGCCAGCAGGCGGTTGCTGTTTTCCAGAGTGGTGGCGATGTCATCGGGATGGGTGATGTCGAGGACGGTTTTCCCTTTGAGATCCTCCAGGGTGTAGCCCAGGGTTTCGGTAAAAGCGGCGTTGATTTGCAAATAGGTGCCATCCACGTGGGTCATGGCCTTGGCAATGGGGGCCCATTCAAAGGATTGGCGGAAGCGTTCTTCACTTTCTTTGAGGGCAATTTCTGCCTCCACGCGGGCGCTGATGTCGATCACCTGGTTGAGAAACTGGGTGGGCTGTCCTTCCTCGTCGGTGAGCAGGGTGGCCTGAAACAGCACATGAACAACCTGACCGGAACGATGGGTGTAGCGAATCTGGCGCTGGCTGACGGAGACCTTCCCTGCCAGCAAAGCCTCATTGGCCCCCAGCAGTGGGTTGACATCTTCGGGGTGGAGAATGTCCAGTTGTTGCCGATGTTTCAATTCTTCGGGGGTGTAGCCGACAATCTGGGCAAAGGCATCGTTGACCTGGATAAATCGCCCCTGCAAGTCCACAAGGGCAATTCCATTGGGGGCCAGCTCAAAAATCTGCCGAAAATGGTTGGCGCTTTGTTGCCAGGCTTGCTCTATACGACGCCGTTCGGCTTCCAGTTGCTTGGACTCAGTGATGTCTTCGACGATCCCTGCTACCCGATAGATTTTGCCCTCTTTGTCGGCGATGGGAAAAGTGCGTTCCCGCAACCAAATCAGGCGGCCATCGGTGCGATAAATGCGGAAGACAACATCGGTGGATTTGCCCTCCGATTGGGCTTTGAGGATGGTGGGGAACAACCAGCGATCGTCGGGGTGGATTTGGCGCATCCAGGCTTGGGGGTTGGCGTAGGCCTCTTCGGCGGAAAGGCCCCAAAGGGCTTCACAGGCTGGGCTGACGTAGATCAGCTCTTTGCTGTAGAGTGTTGTGATCCAAAACAGTTGCTGCGTATTCTCTGCCAGTTGCAGAAAACGATGCTCGCTCTCTCGGCGGGCCTCTTCCAATTGTTGTTGTCGTTCTTTCAGTTGACGGGATGCTGTGATGTCGGTAACAAATCCTTCAAAATAGAGGGGATCCCCTTGGTCGTTGTAGATGGTACGGGCATTTAAAGAAATCCAAATTAGCCTGCCATCTTTGCAGCAGACTTGGTGTTCAAAATTCACAACTTGACCTTCTCTCAGCATGCGCTGGATGAATTCGGCTCGTTGCTCCGGATCGCTATAGATTTGGGTGCCAATATCGGAGACGTTGTGCATCAAATCCTCAGGGGATTCGTAGCCGAAAATATGGGCCAAGGCCGGGTTGGCAACCAGATATTTGCCCTGTAGGGTGGTTTGAAAAATGCCTTCGACGGCGTTCTCGAAGATCTGCTGGTAGCGGGCAGCAGTGCTGCGGCTGTCCTGCAGTTGGGATTGGAGCTGCTCGAGGGTTTGCCGATGCTCCTGGGCTTGGAGAAGAATGTGCTTCAGGCTGAGGGCAACGAGGTCAATCTGTTCCCGTTCAAAGGAACTCAGTTGGCGAGGATGGCAGTCAAGCAGGTGCAGATCGGCCAACCGGATCCCCTGCTCAGTCTGCAAGAGAAAGGACTCATGAAAAGGCCATTGCTCAGAGCCGACATCGGGGTTGAAAGGTTCTCCGGCTGGGATCCCTTGCGGATCCCGGTAGAGGATCCCTTTTGAAGACGAGTGGGGATCGGATCCCGGCTGGGCCAGTTCTAGATAGACCAAAGGTACTTTCAACAGTTGACCCAGTAATTGCAACAGCGGGTACAGCGCTGTACCCAGTTCGGTTTGAAGGGACTGCCCTTCCCTGGGAGCAGTCCGCGGGAAAGCAAAACCGTGCACAACGGATCTTGGCGAGCGAGAAATGGGAGGTGACATGGGAAAACCTGGCCGAGGAGCTGGCTCAACCCAGTCCATCACGACAGATCGGGGGTGCCTGGTTGGGCTGATCTCCACAGGGAAAAGGGGCAGGCGCACCCATTCTGCACCCACTCTACTCTAGCGATACTCTGGAGAAACTTACTTTGAAACTTACTTTAGTGAAACATGCTGCTGACGGAGCTATCTTCATGGATGCGCCAGATCGCTTCCCCCAGCACATTGGCTACCGAGAGAACGGTTAACTCGGGAAAGTGCTGCTCTGGAGGGATAGGGATGGTGTTGGTGACGATCACCTCTTCAAATAGACCACCCCGCAGGCGTTGAATGGCCGGCTCAGAAAAAACAGGGTGAATGGCGCAGGCGTAAACCGCCTTGGCCCCCAGCTTGCGCAGCAATTTTGCCCCTTCCGAGATGGTGCCTGCGGTATCGATCATGTCGTCCACAAGGATGGCAGTTTTCCCCCGCACATCCCCAATGAGATTCATGACTTCCACATCGTTGTGGGCTTGGCGGCGCTTGTCAATGATTGCCAGAGGGGCTTCCTTGAGCTTTTTGGCAAAGGCACGGGCACGAGCCACACCCCCCACATCGGGAGAGACGACCACAATGTCTTCGTCGAGCAAGCCCTTTTCCTTGAGGTAAGCCTGTAATACCGGCTGGGCGTAGACATGGTCGAGGGGAATGTCGAAGTAGCCTTGAATCTGGGCCGAGTGCAGATCCATAGCCAGCACGCGATGAGCTCCCGCCTGGGTAATCATGTTGGCCACCAGCTTGGCGGTGATCGCTTCTCGGCCTGCCGTTTTGCGGTCGGCGCGAGCGTAGCCGTAGTAGGGCAAGACAGCGGTGATCTGCCGGGCAGAGGCACGGCGACAGGCGTCAATAATGACCAGCAGTTCCATTAGGTGGTCGTTGACGGGGCGGCAGGTGGGCTGCACCAAGTAGACATCGGCACCCCGAATCGACTCCTGAATTTGGATGTACAGCTCGCCATCGGCAAAGCGCTTGCGCAACATCGGGCCCAGATCCATGCCCAAGTAACGCGCCACCTCTTGAGCCAGAGCCGGGTTAGCGCTGCCTGAGAAGATTTTGAGGCGGTTGCTATCCGAGATGGGTGGCAGGGGAGAAGGGCGAAGAAGGGGTGCAGGGCGAACCACAGATCGATGCTGAACTCGTCCGTAGCCAACGCCTGACGGCGAGCTGCCGCTATCGTAGCACTGGCGCTTGCAACCTCAGCAAGTGTATTCTTCCGGATTTTGAGTTTGGGGGGAGCAAGTTACCATAGTCAAGATGAAGGTCGAGCTGCTGCACATCCACAAGCGTTTTGGGGCGGTACAGGCGAACCGCGATGTGTCCTTACGGGTGGAGGCGGGCACGATCCACGGCCTGCTTGGGGAAAACGGGGCCGGCAAAAGTACCTTGGTCAAAATCCTGAGCGGCTTTCTGCGCTGTGATAAGGGGGAGATTTGGATTGATGGGCGACCGGTTCGCATCGACAGCCCTGCAGCAGCCATTCGCCTGGGCATTGGCATGTTGCACCAGGATCCCTTGGATTTTCCTTCTCTGACGGTGCTGGAAAACTTTATTGCCGGGCAGCGGGGGCGCTTGGGTTTGGGGCTGCGAGAAAGCCGGAAACGTCTTGAGAAAGCCTGTGAAGAGTTTGGTTTTAATCTCAACCCCGATGGAGCCATCGGCAGTTTGACGGTGGGGGAACGGCAACAACTGGAAATGCTGCGGTTGCTTTCCCTGGGGATCAACACCTTGATTTTGGATGAGCCGACGACGGGCATTTCTGCAGCGCAAAAAGATCTTTTGTTCGCGGCTCTGAGAAGGCTGGCGGGGCAGGGCAAATCGGTGATCTTCGTCTCCCACAAGCTGGCCGATGTGGAATGCCTTTGCGATCGGGTGACGGTGATGCGGCAGGGGGAGGTGGTAGGGGAGCTGCCTGTTAGGGGTGAAGACATTGCCCTGTTGGAACAGCAGTTGATCGATTGGATGTTCGGGCGGGAGTTGACACCCCCGGCTCGGCCCCATTCTCCGCAAAGGAGAGCGGATCCCCTGTTGGAGTTGCGCTCCCTGGTGGTGCGGCATGAGCCGTTTGCCTTGGCTTTGCCAGATCTGGCGGTGCAGCCGGGGGAAGTGATTGGGTTGGCCGGTTTGGAAGGCAGTGGGCAACGCTCTTTCCTGCTCACCTGTGCAGGGTTGTTGCCGCCCAGGCGTGGCCGGATTCTGTTGGGGGGGCAGGAGATGACAGGCCGTCCTTACGGCGACTATCTGCGCTGTGGGGTGGGGTTTTCTCCGGCGGATCGGCTGCGGGAAGGGCTGATCCCCGGCCTAACGTTGCAGGAGCATTTTGCCCTCCAGCAGCAGGATCCCTGGATCAACTGGGCTCTGGCCCGTCAGCAGGCCCAAGCGGCCATCGAACACTTCAGCATTCGGGGTCACCCCTACAGCCGGGTGGAGCAACTCTCGGGGGGCAACCAGCAGCGCAGCCAGTTGGCTCTCTTGCCCACACCCCTGACCCTGTTGCTGATGGAGCACCCAACGCGAGGGTTGGACATCGAGTCGGCGCTGTGGGTCTGGGGGCAATTGCTAGAACGCACCCAAAGGGGTACAGCCATTCTTTTTGCCTCTGCAGATTTGGACGAGATCCTGCTGTACAGCAACCGGGTGATGGTGTTCAGCGGCGGACAGGTCTCGGAGCCCATTCCGGCGGCGGAGCTCACCGTTTCACGCCTGGGACAGATGATGACGCTTCCCGTCTTGCGCAGCACTCACAGCAGCGAGATCCCAGGGATCCCAACTGAGGTTTAGAGGGCTGGTCGCATCAGCAGGAACTGACACTCTGCCGGAGCAAGAGAAGGATTTGAGAACAGCATGGCAACCGGACAGAGCAAGGCTTAGAGTAGCAGTAGCCCCAAGCCTTTTGCTCAAGGAATCTGGCCATGGGATCCCAGGATCGCGCTCTGCCCTCAGGAACAGAGGAGCCGCAATCTGACCGTTCGCGCTCCTCGGACGACGTCCTTTTGCAGCTCACCGTTCGGGGATCCCGGCAGCAGGTGTTGCGAGGTTTGCGAGCTTGGCTGGAGCTGGGCTTACTGACCCCAGAGCACTTTCGCCTGCTGGTGGAGCAGTATCGGCTGGAGGCGGAGGAGAGAGAAGCAAGGCCAGGGGCAGTTTCCCCTGGCGACGAGATCCCGGCCCGTCTTGGCTCGGCCTACGTGCTGTGGCTTTTAGGTTTACTTGGCATTTGTGGCTTGCACCGTTTTTATCTGCGCCGCTGGGGCACGGGGCTGCTCTGGCTGCTTACTTTTGGGCTGCTGGGGATCGGACAGCTCCTGGATTTGATTTGGATCCCGGGGATGGTGCGGGAAAGAAATGCTCGCCTGGCTGGATCTGGAGTTGAGGCGGGAGAAGAGCCCCAAGCTGCCCCTCAACCTGTTCGCGCCAGCGGTGCGGAGCACTATCGCGCTACTCGGACGGAGTCCTTGTCCCCCTCTCCCCCGGCACTGGCTGTTTTGCTGCGGAACTTGCTGTCCGAGCTAAGCGTGACTTGGCTGTTGCTGCTGGGCCTGTTTTTGGTGGTGGTGTCCTCCGGGGTGCTGGCGGCCAGCCGCTGGGAGCAATTTTCCCCAACTGCCCAGTATGGGGTGCTCTTGGCCTACACGGCGGCTTTTGGGGTGGGCGCTGGGTGGGCTCAGCGGCAGGAAGGGCTGCGTCTAACCGGCCAGACTCTCGAGGCCATTGCCTTGCTGCTGGTGCCGGTGAACGTGTGGGCGCTGGATGGGCTGGGGATCCCTTGGGGGATCCGTATCCTGGCGCTGGGCTTGCTGCTGGGGATCCCGTTGGCGGCTGGGCGGCAGGTGCGCTCGCTGAGTTTGTTCGCGCCAGCGGTGCGGAGCACTAGTGCCGGATACGCCTTTTATGGAACCTTGGTGAACTTTTTGTCCCTCTCCGGCTTGCACGCTTTCTGGAGCCTGGGGCCGCAGGAGCTTCGCCCCACGGTTGCCCTGGGGATCCTGTATCTGGGGATCCTCAGCACCGTGATTTACACCTGGAGCCGCCGGTCTCTAGAATTACGGGGCTCCAGGCTCTGGCTAATCGGGGCTGCCGGATCCCTGTTGATCCTGCGGGGGCTGCTGTCTGGGCATGTCCAAGTGTCGCAGTTGGGGTTGGCGGTGGCCCTGTTGGGTTGGCTGGCAGCGGAATGGCCCCAGGGATCCCCGCACATCGTAGCAGAAGGCGCTCAGGAGGGGATGCTCTCCCGCTGGTGGGATGGAAGCTGGGTGCTGTTGGTGGTGGGCTGGCTGCTGGCCGCCATTGGCTTGGCGGAGAGCCGTTTCAGCGGCTGGCAGTTGCCGGGCATTAGCCTGCTGGGGATCCATGTTCTAACCGGGCGTCTGCGCCGACACACCCAGTCGCGTCAGCAGGACGAGATCCTCAGGGTGCATTTGACGTTGCTATTCTTGCTGGGCCTGGAAACTTGCTGGGCTTTTTGGCAGGTGTGGCCCCCAAGCTGGCGGCAAGCAGTTGTGGCTACAGTGATCAACTGGTTTCAGCCCCTTGATTCCCCCTGGGGATTGCTGGGGTTGGTGCTACTGCCCTACGAGGTGCTGTGGTTGGGGTTGGCGGCCCGCTGGCAGAGGAGCACTCCAGAAGCCGGTGAGACAGGCTTTTCTAGGCTGGTAGAACCAACAGAGCGCTTGGTTTTGGGGCTAGGGGGATCCCTGCTGCTCTTGAGCCTTCCCTATCCGGCCATTCGCTTTTGGCACTTGCTTTTGAGCGCCGGGATCCTGGCCTGGTGGCTACAACAAAAGTCCAGATCAGGAGAAACTCCCAACTTTCTTTGGGTACTCCTGACCCACGCCTACGGAGTGGGGGCACTGCTAGCCGGGATCCGCTGGCTTTTGCCCGACTTGTTCGCGCCAGCGGTGCGGAGCACTAGCTTGTCCGCTTGGGGAGTGGTTCTGCTGTTGGTGGGTCTATTGGAATGGGCAGGGCGGGTGGCTCTGGGTGGGTCAGGGCGCTTTTGGGGATTGCCCGTGGGGCTGTGGCAGCGAAGTGCAGATGGCATAGGGCTGGTGCTGGTGGGATCCAGCTACTTGGCGTTTTTGCTGCAACGGCTCCCCGAGTTGTCTGCGACGGGTGAACAATCCTTTGGCTGGCTGTGGCTGCTGGTGCCTCTTGTTTTGACGGCAGCTCAGGTATTGGCCCTGCCCCCCCTGGAGTTCATGCCCCGCTGGCTGCAGAGCCCAGAGCAAGGGGGATTGGGATCCCTTTCCTGGCAGCAGGGGATCCCGGAGCGCGGGTCTTTGCGTTTCCCGGCAGTTCTCTCCCTTTTGCTGGCCCAGTTACTCACCTTTGGAAGGCCGGGGGTTGAGTTTCTGGGTCTGGGCTTGGGGTTGCTGCTGATGGCCACTCAGGTGTGGGTGTGGGCCTCTTTCCCCTCCGCCGACCATGAGCTCCACACCGCCAACGCAGTTGTTCCAGCAGAGGTGCTGTTGACAGTGACGTTTGGCTGGGGGTTCGGTCTGGTGGGAATCCATCGGCTGTTCCCCGCTTTAACGGAGTCAGAATGGCTGACGGCCTTGGGGGTGCTGCTGTTGTTCGCGACAGCGGTGCGGAGCACTAGCGGCTGTCGCTACAGCCTAGGGACTCCGTTCCACTACCTCTCTCCCCGCCTTCGGGCAGCTTACCGACCGGTGCTGGATGGCTTTGGCTTTCTGCTGGGGATCGTACTTTTACTTTCCCTAACGTTGCAGACATTGCAGCCAGAAGCAGGTCGCATCGGTGGTGGAAAGTACCTGGATTCCCCAGTGGCTCTGACCCTGGCCTCTGGGACTGTCCTGGTGGCCATTGTTTTGCGGCTTTGGGTGGAAGTGGCTCCCGCTTTTTATCGCGACGGCGGTGTCCATCCTGCTGGCTTGGAGAGCGAAAGCCCGTCTCCTTCCAGGGCGGAGGATGTCTCAACTGGCGGCAGCGGTCAGGAGGCTTCGTCGGCCATCTCATGGTCTGTAATGGAGGGGCTGTCCTATGGGCTGATCTGGGCTTTGGAGCTACTGGCGGCAAGCGGCGTGTTGTGGGCTGTGCAGGGATCCCGTCCTGTTGCCCCTCTGCTTGCCGTCATCAATCTGAGCCTGGGGATCCTCTTTTGGATTGGGCCGGAAAAATTCTTGCTTGAGGGGGCCGCTCGCGCTGGCGGGACAAAGTCTTTGGGGGGGCAGCTCCTGCAACAGGTCAGGGCCCTGAGCTTCTGGCGGACGGGGCCTTTGATCTATGCAGGGTTGGGCTGGCTGGGATCCCATGCCCAGTGGAGTGAGGTAACGGGCTTGGGCAGCTTAGGTCTCTCCATCGTGTTGCTGGGCCTGGGGCGTCGACAGGCGGTCCAACGGGCGCAAGAGCAAGGCCGGGAAGACCTCCGTCCTGCCAACTGGAAAGGGCTCCTGGGCGCTTGGGGCGTGTCTGTGGCCGCCTACGAGAGCTGGCTTTACTTCCTCAGCCAGCGAACTGGGGGATCCCTGGCAAATGGGTTGGTGTTGATCGCTCTGTTAGGGCTGAGCTTGGCCTGGGGCTACGGCTTTTGTCCCCCTTGGCTGGCGGCGACCCTGCAGCTTAAAAGAGCTGGGTTGCGCTGGATGGCCTTGGCCAACTGGGCTCTGGCCAGCCTTGTCCTCTGGTCTGCCCTTTTCGATCCTCGCCTCAGCCGTTGGGGACAGCTCCTCTGGGTGCTGACGGGATCCGGCCTGGTGGCCTATGCCGCCGGACAGGCGAGAACCTCAACTTCAGAATCTCCAACAGAGCAAAATTGGGTGCCAACGGTCTGGGGTTACCTCAGTGCATGGCAAGGAGCTGGGGTTCTGCTGGGCGGTGTGTTCCTGGGGCTGCCGCAGCTATCCATAGCGCGGTGGGCCGGATCCCTGCTCTGTGGGCTGGGGCTGGTTTACCATGGCTTGCCCTGGCGACGGTGGGGCTGGCCGGCGGCTCCTTGGCAGAATACAGCCTTGGTGCTGCCCCTGGCCGCTTTTCTGGTAACCGCGGGAGGAAATAACACCCTTAATCTGCTGCTGGGGGCAACCTACTATGCCCTGCTGGCTATCTGGAGATCCCAAGTGCGCCTGGGCTATGTCAGCCTGTTCTTGAGCAACTGGATCCTCTGGGATTACATCCAGCAACAGGACTGGTCTTCTCTCACGTTCTCCGCCCTGCCCCTGGTGGGATCCCTGCTCTATGTGGCCCAGGTGGATCCGGGATTACAGGAAACCAACGGACGGCGGGGGCGGCATTGGCTGCGGCTGGTTTCCTTGGGCACATGGCTGCTGGTGGTGCTGGTGGAAACTCACGGGCAACGGTGGACGGGCTTTTGGCCGGTAGGGTTGGGTTTGGCCTTGGGTCTGCTGGGCTTGGCCTTGCGGGTAAGAGCCTATCTCTTCGTGGGCACGCTGGCCTTTGGGCTGGGGATCCTGCGGCAGGGATGGCTGTTGGTAACAACTGATGCGCTGCTGCTCTGGGCCACTGGGATCCTGCTGGGCCTGCTTCTGATTTGGACGGCAGCCAATCTTGAAGGGCGTCGAGAAGAGGTGGGATCCCGCCTCTCCGCTTGGCTAGGGCAACTGCAGAGCTGGGAATAGCTCCCCCCGTGGGAGAGGGGTCGAGAGTGAGCCAGTGGGGCAAGGGGCATGTCAAACTGGTGCTGGCCTTGCTTTGGAGGATGGGGTCTATTGCTGGGCAACGTTGACCCAAAGGTGTCTTCTCAGCCTAGGTGGAAAAAGCTTCTGCGGCAGATCTTGGCTCCCTGGCGCGAGTTCGATGGCATGTTGCTGGCCACAGTGCTGGCCTTGACGGGCATCGGCATTCTTGCCATCCGCAGCGCAGTCTGGGAGCGTCCCATCAGCCACTACTGGGTACAGCAGTTGATCATGGCCGGGATCAGCCTGGTGTTTTTGGGAATGGTAGCCCGGATCCCGTATGAGCGGCTGTTGCGCTGGCACTGGTTCACCTACTTCCTGACCTTGGCGAGTTTAATTGCAGTGCTCTTTTTCGGCACAGCAGGCGGAGGAGCGGAGCGCTGGCTCTCCATCGCTGGCTTTCAGGTGCAGCCTTCTGAGTTTGCCAAGCTGGGGGTAATTGTTACCCTGGCTGCTCTCCTGCACCACTGGCCGATCAAGTACTTCAGCCAGATTTGGGTGGCCGTTGCCGTCATTGCTCCTCCCTGGATCTTGATTTTCCTGCAGCCCAACCTGGGCACTGCCCTGGTGTTTGTGGTGATTGTCCTGGTCATGCTCTACTGGGCCGGGGCCAAGGGCAGTTGGATCCTCTTGCTCCTGTCGCCGGGGGTGGGAGCCATTCTCTATGGCTTACACACTCGCCCAGAGCTGAGCTGGATGCTTTGGGTTTGGCTGCTCTGGTGTCTGGGAATGGCGGGGTTGGCTGCTTGGCGTCTCCCCTGGCAGTGGACGGGGGCCGTAACTTTTGGGGTAATCAACCTGCTCTCGGGGCAGTTGGGTCAGCTAGCTTGGCACCTTCTCAAGCCCTATCAGCGGCGGCGGCTGGAGATTTTTATCGATCCCATGCAAGAGCCCTGGGGAGCCGGCTATCACCTCATTCAATCCCGCATTGCCATCGGAGCCGGCGGCCTCTGGGGCCGCGGTATCCAGCAGGGCACCCAAACCCAGCTGGACTTCATCCCCGAACAGCACACGGATTTTATTTTCTCGGCCATTGGGGAAGAGATGGGTTTTATCGGCACCCTGACGGTGCTGATCCTGTTTTGGATCCTGTGTGCGCGGCTGATCTGGATTGCCCAAGGGGCCAAGGACAATTTTGGATCCCTGATTGCCATTGGGGTGCTGGCGATGATCCTCTTTCAGGCGGTGGTGAACATCAGCATGACCATCGGCCTGGCCCCGATTACCGGCTTGCCTTTGCCTTTTCTAAGTTATGGCCGCTCGGCTCTGCTGACCAATTTTCTGGCCATCGGCTTGGTGGAGTCGGTGGTGATGCACCGCCAACGTGCCACCTTTTTCACCTGAGCCCTGCCTGGGAATACCCCTGAACCACTTCTCATTCAAAAAATCTTCAGAATCTTTACAATCAATTGAGATTGCCTGCCCATCCCTTGCCCTACCCTCGCCGGGATTTGTATTCTACTGCAATTCCATCCCCTCGCCCTTCTGTGGGCGTTGCAGAACTTCTTTTCCTCACTCATCTTTGACCATGTCTCAACCCGCCCTCGAATCCATCCTGCAGGAAAAGCGCCTTTTCCCCCCGCCCCCTTCGTTTGTGCAACAGGCCCGCATCACCCCCAGTCGCTACCAACAGCTTTGTCAGGAAGCCGAGGCGGATCCCTTAGGTTTTTGGGAACGGCTGGCTCGGCAGGAGTTGCACTGGTTTCAGCCTTGGCAGCAGGTGTTGCACTGGGATCCTCCCCAGGCGCAGTGGTTTGTGGGAGGACAGCTCAACCTCAGCTACAACTGCTTGGATCGCCACCTGGAAAATGGCCGCCGCCACAAACTGGCCCTGATCTGGGAGGGAGAACCGGGGGACATTCGCACCTTGACCTATGAGCAGCTCCATCGCGAGGTCTGCCGTTGGGCCAACGGCCTGAAGGCCCTGGGCATTCAAAAAGGGGATCGGGTGGGGATCTACATGCCGATGATCCCGGAAGCCGTCATGGCCATGCTGGCCTGTGCTCGGCTCGGGGCAGCCCATACGGTGGTGTTTGGGGGCTTTAGCGCGGAGGCTCTCAAGGAGCGGCTGCGGGATGCGGAAGCCAAAGCCGTGATCACCGCCGATGGGGGCTGGCGCAAAGATGCGATTGTCCCCCTCAAGCCGCAGGTGGACTTGGCGCTGGCAGAGGGAGTGCCCACTGTCGAAAACGTCTTGGTGGTGCGGCGGACGGGGCAAGCCGTGCCGATGACCCCAGGCCGAGATGTTTGGTGGCATGAGCTGGCTCCTGGCTTGGAGGAAGCGTGCCCTGCCGAGCCGATGGACTCGGAGGCGATGCTGTTTATCCTCTACACCTCCGGCACCACCGGCAAGCCCAAAGGCGTTGTCCACACCAGCGGCGGCTACAACCTCTACACCCACATCACCTGCCAGTGGATCTTCGATTTGCACGAAGAAGACATCTACTGGTGTACTGCCGATATCGGTTGGATCACGGGACACAGCTACATCGTCTATGGCCCCCTCTCCAACGGGGCAACGGTGTTTATGTACGAAGGGGCGCCGCGACCGTCCAAGCCCGATTGCTTCTGGGAGTTAATCGCCCGTCACCGCATCTCCATTTTTTACACTGCTCCAACGGCCATCCGGGCCTTTATGAGAAGTGGCGACGCCCTGCCCCGTCGGCATGATCTCTCTTCGCTGCGCCTGTTGGGCACGGTTGGCGAGCCGATCAATCCCGAAGCTTGGATGTGGTACCACACCGTCATCGGCAACGAGCGCTGCCCCATTGTGGATACCTGGTGGCAGACCGAAACCGGCGGCATTATGATTTCGCCCTTGCCGGGGGTTACCGCCACCAAGCCGGGATCGGCTACCCGTCCTTTTCCGGGCATTCAAGCAGATGTTGTCGATATGGAGGGGAACCCGGCACCCGAAGGGGGGTATTTGGTGATCCGTCGCCCCTGGCCGGGCATGATGCGCACTATCTATAGAGATCCGCAGCGGTTCCACACCAGCTACTGGGAGCGGATCCCTCCCCAAGATGGGCAGTATTTCTACTTTGCCGGGGATGGGGCCCGCCGGGATGAAGACGGTTATTTTTGGGTGATGGGCCGGGTGGACGATGTCATCAATGTGGCAGGACATCGCCTCGGCACGATGGAACTTGAATCGGCCTTGGTGTCTCATCCTGCAGTTGCCGAAGCGGCTGTGGTCGGTCGCCCAGATGACCTCAAAGGCGAGGTGATCGTGGCCTTTGTCATCCTGTCGGAGGGCTATGAGCCCAGCGAAGCGCTGCGCCAAGCGTTGATGCAACATGTGGTCTCCGAAATCGGGGCCATTGCCCGCCCCAGCGAAATTCGCTTCACCGAGGCCCTGCCCAAAACCCGCTCCGGCAAGATCATGCGCCGTTTGCTGCGGGATTTGGCGGCTGGCGCCGGCATCAGTGGCGATACCTCCACCCTCGAAGATCGCGGGGTGCTAGAACGGCTGCGCCAAGGGGTATGAGCCGACCACAACCCCGCACTAAGATGAGGACATTGAGTCCTGGGTTGTGAAGTCTTCATGTTGCCTCTGGATCCCACCCTGTACTTCGACCACAGCGCCACCACTCCCCCCCGGCCCGAGGTCATTGAGGCCATGCGGATGGCGATGCAGGAAAGCTGGGGCAATCCCTCTAGCTTGCATGGGTGGGGAGAACGGGCCGCCATGGCCATGGAGCGGGCGCGGCAACAGGTGGCCGAGCTGCTTAACTGTGAGCCGGAGGCGCTGCTGTTTACCTCGGGGGGGACAGAATCCAACAACTTGGCCCTCTTTGGGGTGGCCCAGTGCTACTCCACTCCCCAGCACCTGATCCTCTCCAGTGTGGAGCATGCCTCGGTGGAAAATGCTGCCCGCCAGTTGCAGTCCCAGGGTTGGCAGGTCACCCGTCTGCCGGTGAACGCCGCCGGCCAGGTGGATCCCCAGACTTTGATCCAGGCGCTGCAACCCAATACCGTTTTGGTCTCCATCGTCCACGGCCAAAATGAGGTGGGATCCCTGCAGCCCATTGCAGAGCTGGGTCAGATCTGTCGCCAGGCGGGGGTGCTCTTCCACACCGACGCTGTGCAGACGGTGGGGCGGATCCCGCTGGATCTGGCGCAACTGCCGGTGGATCTGCTCTCCCTTTCCGGGCATAAACTCTACGGGCCCCAGGGGGTGGGGGCGCTGTACGTGCGCCCAGGGGTGGAGCTGCGACCGCTGCTGCGGGGGGGTGGGCAAGAACGGCGGCTGCGGGCTGGCACCCAAGGGATCCCGGGCATTGTCGGCTTGGGAGTGGCGGCAGCTTTGGCGGCCCAAGAGCTATCTCAAGAAACGGCCCGCCTGCGGCAATTGCAACGGCATTTGGCCCAGTTGCTAGCGGAGGTGCCCGGTTTGCGGCTGACCGGCCCCGTCCGTTTGGAGCAGCGCCTGCCCCACCACCTCAGCTACTGCGCCGCAGGGATCCCGGGGAATGTGCTGGTCAGGGCCCTAAGCCGCCAGGGGATCGCCATTAGCGCCGGCTCCGCCTGTAGCAGCGGCCAACTGATCCCCAGCCGCATCCTCTTGGCCATGGGCTATTCGGAAGCCGAGGCACTGGGATCCATTCGCCTTAGCCTTGGCAAAGCCACCACCTACGCTGCGGTTGAGTATGTAGCCCGATGTCTGCAGGCAGTAATTGCCTCGACCTCCGAATCCGGATCCCTGGAGGATGGGGCAACTCAATCCCCGTTGTCGGTTCCTGTCGCGTAGCCGGATCGAAGGTTGGGCAGGCTGGGTTAAGGTGATAGAGAGTTAAAGGGCTGGTCGCTATGGCTGAGATGAGTCCGTATCAGGTGTTGGGAATTAGCGAAGAAGCCTCCTTTGAAGAAATTCAATCGGCGCGGGCTAGGCTCCTGGCCAGCTTGGGCGCGGACGAACAGCAGCAGGAGCGGGTGGAGCAAGCCTACGATGCCATCCTGATGCAGCGCCTGCGCCTGCGCAAAGAGGGCAAAATCGCCGTTCCCGACCGCATTCGCTACGCCGAACAACGGGCTGCCCATCCTGAGCCGGAGCTGAGTTTGCCCCGCCCTGCTGCCCAAAATCCGCCTTGGGTCAGCCGCTGGCTGGATACCCCCTCTACCGCCGATGCGCTCTGGCCTGCGGCGCTGCTGGGTGGACTGGTGGGTTGGGTTATCTTGGCTCCCGATGAGTACCCCTCGCTGCAACTGGCCTTGGGGCTGATGGCTTGTATCTATTTCCTGTACCGCAAAGAGCGCCGCTTCATTCGCGCTTTTCTCTTGGCTCTGGCGGCCTTGAGCCTGGGGCTGATGTTGGCCTACGGCATTGCCCTTCCCCTCACCGGTGGCGATGCTCCTGGCGCGCTGTTGGTGGGGATCACGTTTGCGGTGATGTGGTTGGTGACCAGCTTTTTGCGCTAGCTGCCGGTTTGCGACAGATATTCAACCTGGAACCTCACCTGCCAAACCGCCGCTGCCGCGACTGATAGCTAAGCAAGGCTTGGTGAAAAGCGGCTCGGTCAAAATCCGGCCAGAGAATGGGGGTGAAATACTGCTCGGTGTAGGCCATCTGCCAGAGCAGGAAGTTGCTGATGCGCATCTCGCCACTGGTGCGGATCAGCAGGTCAGGATCGGAGAGGCCGGTGGTGTAGAGAAATTGGGAAAAGAGGGCCTCGTCAATCTGATCCGGCTGCAGCAGCCCCTGCTGCACCAAGGTGGCAATGGAGCGGCAGGCCTGCAGGATCTCCTGTCTTCCCCCGTAGTTGAGGGCCACCGTCAGGCAAATGCCCTTGTTGTGCTGGGTGCATTCCACCGCATGCACGATGGTTTCCTGCAGAGAGTGAGGCAGAGCCGACAACTGGCCGGCAAACTGGATGCGCACCCCCTGCTGCACCATTTCCCCCAACTCCCGCCACAGCACCTGTTCGAACAACGTCATGAGGAAATCCACTTCCTCGCGGGCACGGCCCCAGTTCTCGGTGGAGAAGGCATAGGCGGTAAGGGCCGGGATCCCCCAATCATTGCAACAGCGCAGCAGCTCCTTCAGGGCCGATACCCCTCGCTGATGCCCAACGCTGCGGGGTAAACCCCGTTTTTGCGCCCAACGCCCGTTGCCATCCATCACCACCGCCACATGGCGGGGCAACAACTGGGGATCCAGGTCGGCAGGCAAGTGCAGAAGATGGGCAGGAGAAAGGGTCATGGGGATCAGTCTTTCGGGAGGGTTTTCTCAGGTTTGCGAAAGAGTTTAGTTAGATCGGAGAGGGATCCCCACCAGCGCAGCGGCCCATTGCGAAACCAGGGGTAGGCCCACAATCCCCGTAGCGGAGCATCTCGTTTTTTGGCATCGCGGGGATTGCGCAACCGCTGTACCAGCAGCTCGTGTAACTTGGCACTGGTCAGAGGTCGCTCGATGCGCCCACCCTCCGCCAGCGAGATGCAGCCCGTTTCTTCTGAGACCACAATACACAAGCAATTGGTCTGTTCTGTGATCCCCATCGCAGCACGGTGCCGTGTGCCCAGTTGCCGAGAGGCGGCCCGCTCCGAAACCGGCAGGATGACCCCCGCTGCGCGAATGCGATCCCGATGGATGACCACAGCCCCATCATGCAACAAAGTTGAAGTCTGGAAAATGGTCTGCAAGATCTCCCGCGACACCCGCGCCTGGAGAGGTACTCCTTTGTCGGTAAACACCCGCGAGTCAATTGGCTGCTCCGGCTCGATGACAATCAGCGCTCCTGTGCGGTTTTGGGAAAGTTCTCGCACTGCTTGCACCAGTTCTTCCACCAAATCTTCCTCAGGATCCTCCTCGTCATCGCCTGCGTTGCTCGGCCACTCCATGCGGATGGCTCTTGCCAATTGCTCCAGCAGCCGCCGAAACTCCGGTTGAAAGAGCACGCCCATGGCTACGGCTGCGCCCAGGAGCAGGCGATCCAAGATCAGGTGAACCAAGGGGAGAGAGGCTGTGGCCAGGTACAGCACCAGCAGCACTATAAATCCCCTCACCAGCACCCCAGCACGACTTTCGCGGGTGTAGTAGAGAGCCAAAGCCAACAGAAAGACAGCCAGAGCCCAGTCCAAGAGGCTGAGAAAGTTAAACTGCTGTAGCCAAGCCCATAAGGCCGCCAGCATGGCGAAAAACCCCGTTCACGCTCCCCTCATTGCGGACCTTCTGCCTGGTGCCGTTCTGCACCTCAGAACCCCTGTTGGACTGCGGCCCCCAGACCAGCCTACCACTCACCTCCTGGCTGTCTTCCAGTCTTTCTCGCATGAGGTGCGTTGGCTGCGGTCGGCGCTGCCAGGAAAGGCTGTGCCTCTACTGACCAGATGGGTATGGGCAAACTTCCCCTTCAACGCAGCAACCGCTCTGGCAAGACATCTTGACGGATTAAGTCGGCATAAGTTTCTCGCCGCACAATCAACTGGGCCTCTCCCTCGTTGACCAGCACCGCGGCTGGCCGAGGGAAGCGATTGTAATTGGAAGCCATGCTGTAGTTGTAGGCCCCCGTCGCCAAAACCACCAACACTTCTCCTGCCATTGGAGCGGGCAGAAGCACATCCTTCAACAGCACATCCCCCGACTCGCAGTGCTTGCCGGCCACCGTTACCCGCTGCGTGGCCTCTGCCTCTGGTCGGTTGGCCAGAAGGGCGGTATAGCGGGCTTGATAGGTGATCGGGCGCGGGTTGTCGGACATACCACCGTCGATGGTGATGTAGGTGCGTCCCTGGGGCAGGTCATCGCTGGGAGGGATCCGCTTTTGCCCTCCCAGGGTGTAGGCGGTCACGGCAGCCGGCCCAATCACAGATCGTCCAGGCTCGCAGAGCACCTTGGGCAAAGGGATCCCGGACTGGGCAAAGGCTTGTTGCACCGCCGTTGCCACAGTTTCCACCCACTCCGGGATGGAGGGGGGATCATCGGATTCGATATAGCGGATCCCCAGGCCCCCACCCACATTGAGCTCTTGTAGGGGCAACCCTCTGTCCAGCCCTTGCCGCCAGATCTGGGCCAGCACCCCCGCCAGGTCTCGGTGGCCCTGCAGATCAAAAATCTGCGACCCAATGTGGGCGTGGAGCCCGACGCACTGCAACTGAGGATGGGCGGCCAAAAAATCCAGCACTTCCGGCAATTGCCATCGCCCGATGCCGAATTTGCTGTCGGTTTGCCCGGTACGAATGTACTCGTGGGTGTGGACGTCGATACCGGGGTTAACCCGCAGGAGCAGCCGCGCTGGCCGTTCGGGTGTGGCCAGGGCCGAGACCTGCTGCAGCTCGTACAGGCTATCCGCCACCACAGTACAGCCTGTCTCCAGGGCTAAGTTCAGCTCCTCAAGAGACTTGGCGTTGCCGTGCAGATAGAGATCTTCACCTTTGGCCCCCGCCTGCAGGGCTGTGTACAGCTCCCCGCCGGAAGCCACATCCAACCCCAGCCCTTCTTGCAGAGCCAGAGCACAAATGGCCAGGCAGTTCCAGGCTTTCGTGGCGTACAAAACCCGGGATCCCCCGGCGTAGCAGCGGGCCCAGGTGTCGCGGTAAAGCTGGCAGGCGCGGCGCAGCGTCCACTCGTCCAGGATGTAGAGAGGGGATCCGAACTGGCGCACCAGCTCCACCACGTCGCACCCCCCAATTTCCAAGTGCCCCCGGCTGTTGATACGGCTGGTCAAGGGGCGCAAAGACTGGTTGGGGGAAAGGGTCTGCTCTGGATGGGTGGGAGTGCCGAGGGTCGAAATCATGGTCAGGGGCCGAAGGACTGTTTTCAACGATATCAAGTTCCGCGTTCAGCTTGTCTTGAAAAATGTCCAGCCCCGACCCGATCCGGCTTTTTCCGGCAGCTTCCCTCTGTAGCCAGCTCTGGCGCCACCTCATTGTCTGCACGAGGATCCGATGGCTTCCCAGCTCTGGCCTCTCGATTAAGGCGGCTGATGATGGGAGCAGGTCTGATTTGGGCAACACCTTCTGCTATGATGAAAGACCGGTGTCAATGGGTCGATGCCCGAGGGGTTAAAGGGGGCGGACTGTAAATCCGCTGGCTTACGCCTACGTTGGTTCGAATCCAACTCGGCCCACCATCGGCTTTGCCCACGTGGCTCAGTGGTAGAGCACCCCCTTGGTAAGGGGGAGGTCACGAGTTCGATCCTCGTCGTGGGCTTGGCAATTTAGAGATAATCTTCAGCCGATAGTGCCAACGGCAACTGCCTCGCCGGTCAACGAAAAAGCCCGCGTGGCGGTAATGCGCACCGGCACCAGGGATCCCTTCAGTTGCTCTGGATCCCCTTCGAAGAACACCAAGCGATTGCCGCGGGTACGCCCCATTGCCTGGCGGGGGTTTTTCGGGTTGGGGCCTTCCACCAGCACCTCTTGCACCTGGCCTAGGAGTCGGGCACTGCGGGCGGCGGCCACCTCGGCCACCAGTCGGTTCAGCCGTTGCAGGCGGTCGCTTTTTTCCTCCTCGGGCACTTGGTCGGGCCACTCAGCGGCGGGGGTGCCGGGACGAGGGGAGTAGGCGGCGGTGTTCACTTGGTCAAAGCCGATATCCTGCACCAGTTGCAGGGTTTCTTGGAACTGAGCTTCGGTCTCTCCCGGGAAGCCGACAATGGCATCGGCGCTGATGGCCGCTTCGGGCATGTATTGGCGGATGAGCTGGATGATCTGGCGATAGCGCTCGTGGGTGTAGCCGCGCCGCATCCGCTTGAGCACTTCGTTGCTGCCCGCCTGGAAGGGAATGTGGAAGTGCTCGCAGACTTTGGGCAGCTCGGCGCAGGTGGCGATCAGCTCCTCGGTAAAGTAGCGCGGGTGGCTGGTGGCAAAGCGAATCCGTTCAATACCTTCCACCGAATGGACGAAGCGCAACAAGCTGGCCAGGTTGGTTTTGGGATCCAGATCCCGTCCGTAGGCATCGATGTTCTGCCCCAGCAACGTCACCTCTCGATAGCCTGCTCTGGCCACGTCTTCGATTTCGGCGCGGATGGCCTGGGGCTGGCGGGACTGCTCTTGCCCTCGCACCCGCGGCACGATGCAGTAGGTGCAGCGCTCGTTGCAACCGTAGATAACGTTGATCCAAGCAGTGACCTGGCTGTCGCGACGGGGCTTGGTGATGTCTTCTGGGATCTCAACCGGCTCGGTGGCCACCACCTGGTTTCCGGCTTCCACCTGCGCCAACAGATCCCCAAGGCGGTTCACGTACTGGGGGCCCATGACCAGATCCAGCTCAGGGACGCGGCGCAACAATTTTTCCCCTTCCTGCTGGGCCACACAGCCGGCCACGATCAGCTTGATGGCCGGGTTCTTGCGCTTGCGCTGTGCCTGGATGCCCAGGTAGGAATAGACCTTCTGCTCAGCATTGTCGCGGATGGTGCAGGTGTTGTAGAGAACTAAGTCTGCCTGCAACTCATCTTCGGTGGCCACATACCCCAGGGACTCCAGGATCCCGGCCATGCGCTCGGTATCGGCGCGGTTCATTTGGCAGCCGAAGGTGATGGTGTGGTAGGTGGGAGCAGCCATGGGAAGAAACAGTACGAAGAACCACCATCTTCGAGCTTAGCGGATCCTTAAAATGGCTGCGGGGCTTGAGACTCCAACAGTTAATCTAGCTAGATAGAAATTCCTACACCGGCAAAGGCTCATGTTGCCCAAGCATCGTCCCAAGCAACTGTCGCTGGGCCCTCTGGAGTCGGAAATCTTGGACATCCTCTGGGATCTGGGCAGTGCCAGCACCCGTCAAATCCACGAGCGCATCTTGGCCGATCCGGATCGGGAGCTGGCCTATGCCTCTGTGACTACAGTTTTGCAGCGCTTAAGCCAGAAGGGCTGGGTGAGCTGTGAGCGCCGCACCGATCCCCAAGGGCGGAATCTGCCCATGCTGTGGCGGCCTCGTCTTTCGCGTCAGGAAGCGGCCAGCCTCAGGGCCTTCACCCACCTGCAGCAGTTTTTGGCTGTAGGGGATCCCGATACGGTGGCAGCCTTTGCCGATAGCCTGGATCAGGCCAGTGTGTCCCAGTTGCAGGCGATTGCCGAACGGCTGCGGGCGGCCCGTCAAGCCAGGAGGGATCCGCGATGAGCCACTTGGGCATGTTATTGCTGGGCTTGGGCCTCAGTTGGCTGTGGCGGGTGCAAGTGCGCCTGGATAAGGGGGGCGGGTGGAGCCGACGTTGGCAGCGGGCTTGGATCCACTTCTTGCTGCCCCCGCTGCTGTTGCTGACCACTGCTTTGGCCTTGGCCTGGATGGGGCCGTGGGGACAAATGGCCGGAGCAGGGGGCTGGTTCTGCTACGGCTGTGCCCTGCTGTTGCTGGCCGTGGCCGGCGGCGTGGCCTTGCACTGGATTTGGGAATACTGGCGCTCCTATCGACGTGCCCATCTGCAAGCTCTGGCCCAGGTGGATTTGCATGGCTCTCCGGCCTACGTGCTGGATTTGGAGATCCCTTTTGCTGCCCAAGTGGGGGTGTGGAATGCCCAGTTGGTGGTCAGCCGCGGCCTGCTGGAGCAGTTGGATGATGAGCACTTGCGGGCTGTAATCGCTCACGAAGAAGCCCATCGCCACTACCGCGACACCCTGTGGATGTTTGGGGTGGGCTGGCTGCGACGCCTCACCGGCTGGCTGCCCAACACCGAGGCCCTCTGGCAGGAATTGCTCACTCTGCGGGAGCTGCGGGCGGATCGCTGGGCGGCCCAACGGGTGGATCCCTTGTTGTTGGGAGAGGCCCTGCTGCAGGTGGTGGGCTATGGCGTGGTGGAGCAACCGGCGGCAGCTTGGGTTGGCTTTGCAATGACCGTGAGTTCGGACTCAGGGCAACGGCTGCAGGAGCGTATCGATGCCCTGCTGCAGCAGGCAGAGTCAGGGCCCGTCGATCCCCCGCCCCATTTTTCTTTAATTCGGGGTTGGGCCTGGTTGGGGTTGTCCCTGTTGCCTTTGCTGGCGATCCCGTTCCATACCTGAAGATTGACGGCGATTCCTCAACCAAATTGTCCTTGGGTTGGGGAAGCGAGCTTGAAAAAAAACCACCAGTTGACGCCCAAAGCCTGAGATCTGCTTTGCAAGCAGAATGGGATACTCTAGGTCAGGTTTTCTGGACTTCTAGGGACTTACAGCAGTGCAAACCAACTCTTCCCTTTCTGAGGCGACCGGGTCGGCGTGTGATCCCCTTACGCGGGCGCAGATCCTCATCGAGGCTTTACCCTACATTCAGCAGTACCAGGGCCGCGTTATTGTCATCAAATACGGCGGCGCAGCCATGGTGCACCAAGAGCGACGGGCCGAGGTGCTCCGAGACATCGTCTTTCTGGCCTGTGTGGGGATCCGCCCGGTGTTGGTGCATGGGGGGGGGCCGGAGATCAACAGTTGGCTACAAAAACTGGACATTCCCTTCAAGTTTGTGGATGGCTTGCGGGTTACCGATGCCGCCACCATGGAAGTAGTGGAGATGGTGTTGGTGGGCAAGGTTAATAAGCAGATCGTCCAGCTCATCAGCTTGGCCGGCGGATCGGCGGTGGGGCTGTGCGGGCGGGATGGCAACTTGATCAAAGCGCGATCCCAGGGCCGGGCAGAGATCGGCTTTGTTGGGGAAGTGAGCAGCATCAACCCCCAGTTGCTGCAAACCCTGTTGGAAGGTGGACAGATTCCGGTGATCTCCAGCGTGGCTGCCGATGAGACAGGCCAAGCCTACAACATCAACGCCGATACGGTGGCGGGAGAACTGGCGGCTGCTCTGGGGGCAGAAAAGCTGATTTTGCTCACCGACACCCCTGGCATTCTCCAGGATCCCCAGGATCCCAGCTCCCTGATTACCCTGCTGGACATCGAGATGGCCCGCCAGCTTATCCAAACAGGTGTGGTCAGGGGCGGCATGATCCCTAAGGTGCAGTGTTGCATTCGCGCCCTGGCACAAGGGGTGCGGGCGGCCCACATTCTGGATGGGGGATCCCCTCACTCTCTGCTGCTGGAGATTTTGACCGATGCCGGGGTGGGCACCAAGCTTGTTCCTTCTCAGTTTTCCGCTCAGTTGGAAGGACTGAACAACGGATCCCGCTAAGCTTCCTTGATAAAGCGAAGAATCTCCCGCACATGGCCGAGAAACTGGCTATCCACACTGAGCTGAGCCACAGCTTGGCGGGTCTCTTGGCGCAGTTGGCTGTGGTCTAGCTCGTTGCTGGCCCGCAACTGTTCCAGTTGGGCCTTGAGCGTAGCCAGCTCCTGCCGTAGGTAGCGCCGGGTTTCTTCCTCCTGTTGGGCCCAAGAACCGGGCTTGCCGGGATCCCATTGCTCCTGCAACTGCTCGACTTGGCGTGTCAACTGCTTTATCCGCTCGGCCAACTCGATGGCATCTTCGCGAGGGATCTGGATTTGCCCTTGCAACTGGGCCAAGCGGTCGGCCAAATACTCGTAGCCCCGGATGGCCGGGCGCAGAGCCGTTAACAACACCGCAGCCACGGCGCTGGGGTAGCCAATGGGGGTGACTTGCCCAACGGCCAAGCCATAGAAAGCCAGAGCCGACAGCCCATGCAGGGCAATGGCCACGCGCAACGACCAGCGGCTGAGCTTTTGTAGGAAAGCCAAGGTTGAATCTTCCACCGGGATCCCTCGTTCCTGAGACACAACCGCCTCCTGCTGAACGGCCTTGGCCTGAAAGTAGAGGTTCCAGGGAAGGGTGACGATCACCACCAGCCACCAAAAGCTGGCGATCCCAATGGCCCAATCGGCCAGCTCCCCAATAGGTAGCCCAAAAGCCCGCAACAGGCCAAACAGGATCCCGCCGCCGATCAACAACAGCAGCCCCGCCACCCAAACTGGGAAAAAGATTTTCGAGTAAGACACGGAGTAAGAGGTTGAGTAAGACATTGCCGGTTTCTCCTCATCAAGCTGCCTACAGCCTGCCCGAACCGAGCGGCCAGAAGCTCCTGAAGCGGCCAGTTTTCCGTCCGTCCCAGAGCCATTAGGGGTGCAGCTATAGCCATTCCCAATGGCGAGGAAACCCTTGCGGATCCCAAACTCCCTCTCCCTCAGGGAGAGCGCTTAGAGTAGATCAGTGCTCTCTATGAGTTGTCTTTGTTGTTCTCGGGTGTAAGCCTGTGAGCCTTGCCGCCTCTCCCCCCGATACCGATTTAAGTAGGGATCCCCGCCCTCGGCGAGCCAGCGATTGGCGGCTGCTGCGGCTCCTCTGGCCCTACGCCCGTCGGCACCTCAGGCTGGTGTTGGCGGCCTTGGCCTTTCTGCCCCCTTTGGCCTTGGCGGATGCGGTGCAGCCTCTGATCCTACAGCGGGCTCTGGATGGCCCCATTGCCCGAGCGCTGGAACGAGGTGAGGCCGGGATCCTCTCCGACCTTTGGCCCTATGTGGGGCTGTTGATCCTGACGGTGCTGGTTCGCTGGCTCTTTCAAGCCCTGGAAGGGTATGTCAGCCAAAAGCTGGGGCAATTGATGACTCGCGACATCCGCGACGATCTCTTCGCCCACATTCTGGCCTTGCCGGCTCAGTTTTTCGACCGCACCCCGGTGGGCAAGCTGATCACCCGCATCACCAGCGACGTGGAAGCCTTGGGGGATGTCTTTTCCACCGGTGCCGTCGGCATTGTCAGCGACCTGTTTACTCTGGGGGTGATCGCGGTGGTCATGCTCAGCCAACGCTGGGATCTGGGCTTGCTGCTGATCTTGATCGTCCTGCCCATCAGCGCCGTTGTCCTCGAGTTGCAGCGCCGCTTTCGGGATGCCAACTTTCGCGTGCGCGAAGAACTCTCCAAGCTGAACTCCTGGATCCAGGAGAACATCTTGGGCATTACCGTGGTGCAACTGTTTCGGCGGGAGCGGCTCAATAGCGAGATTTTTCAAACCATGAACCGCCGCTACATCCGGGAAGTGGATCAAACCATCCTTTATGATTCTGCCCTTTCTGCCGTTTTGGAGTGGGTGTCTTGGCTGGCCGTGGCGGCTTTGCTCTGGGTGGGCGGGCAGCAGGTGATGTCAGCCGGTAGGGGCTCAGTTGGAGGGGGATGGACGGGATCCCTGCCCCTGCCCAGGGAACCCCTCACCTTTGGCAGCCTCTACGCCTTTATTCTCTTTTCGCAACGGTTTTTCAACCCGCTGCGGCAGTTGGCGGAAAAGTTCACCGCCCTGCAGGCGGGGTTCACCGCCGTCGAGCGCATCGACGCCATCCTCAGCCTGCCGGTCGCCATCCGGGATCCCGCTCAGCCCCGCCACCTACCCCCCGATGCTAAGGGAGAGGTGCAGTTTGAGCACGTCTGGTTTGCCTACAACCCCGGGGAGTGGGTGCTGAAAGACCTCACCTTCACCATCCGCCCCGGAGAAAAAGTGGCCCTGGTGGGGCCCACGGGAGCCGGGAAAAGCTCCATCATCCGCTTGCTCTGCCGCCTCTATGACGTAACCCACGGCTCCATTCGCATCGACGGTGTCGATATTCGCGATCTCCCCCAAGCCGAGCTGCACCGCCACCTAGGGGTAATCCTGCAGGATGGATTTTTGTTTTCCGGGGATATCCAGCAAAACATCACCCTAGGAGAGAAGGCAGATCTAGCGGCAGTGGAGCAGGTCGCCCGCCAACTCAACCTGCATGACTTCCTCCGCGATTTGCCCCAAGGCTACGCCACCCCCGTGCGGGAGCGAGGCAACAACCTCTCCAGCGGCCAAAAACAGCTCATCAGCTTTGTGCGGGCCATGTGGCGGGATCCCAAAATCTTGGTTTTGGATGAGGCCACGGCCAGCCTGGATGTGGGCACCGAAGCGCTCCTGCAATCGGCTCTAGACACCCTGCTGCGGGATCGCACCGCCCTGATCATCGCCCACCGCCTTTCCACCATCCGCGATGTGGATCGCATCTTGGTTCTGCAGCGGGGGGAACTCAAAGAGCAGGGATCCCATGCCGAGCTCATGGCCCTCAGCGGGCTCTATGCCAGCCTCTATCGGCTGCAAGATCTGGGCGGCTAGCAGGGTGCTTCTGCCCAACCGTCAGCGACTGGCGCCAAAGCGAGACCGAATTGCCTTTAGGGTGGTGAAGCTGGCATCCGCAAACGCGATTCGGGCCTTGCAGAGCAACAAATTGCCGTTGTCCACGGCAGTGTCTCTCAAGCTGGCCAAACCATCGCTGGCCTGCACCAGGGCACGGCGGCCCCAGCTAGAGAAATTTTTGCTGAGGGTGTTGATCAAGCGTTCCATAGGGATTGGACATTCCGCTCCTTGTCTTCCACCTAGCCTACTCCCCCAGCCGCAGGTATCCACAGAGGGCCATCAAGAAAATTGTTTGTTACAGATTGTTAAAAACTTGCCGTCAAGCCGGCAGACTGGCTATGATAGGCCCCAAGTTTGGCAAGCAATTCAAAGAAAGCGGTTAGCCATGAATCATCGGCCAGAGGTAGTGGAAGGCACAGAGTCCAAGCAGAAGGTGACCCTGTATCTCTCACCTGAGCTGCACCGGAATCTGAAGATTCGGGCTGCCGTGGAGCGGGAGCCGATGTCGGCAGTGGCAGAGAAGGCCATTACCTTCTATCTGCTTCACCCAGAGGTCATTGAAGGGGTACAAGGTAGCGCCTATCGTGTCCATCAATGTCCCAAGTGTAGTCACCCATTTGTTATCCGCGATGGAGAGGTGGTTTCCCTGCACCAGACATCGGCTGCCGAAGCCATCCTTGAAGAGGTGGAGCCAGAATACTGGGGATCGGCTGCTGGCTCGGAAGAGCAACGGCAGGATGCTCTGGTACCCTGCTAGAACGCTCCCAAGCGGGCCCCCTTCAGGAACTTGAGCTGATAGGAGCAGACAGCAACACAGAAGGCTTCTAAAATCCTCTCAAAATCCATCCAACAAGGGCGTACTCCCAAGTGCAATCCAATACCTAGGCAACTCGAACCCCATTTTTCAACCGTTCTGGCGGCTCCTGAAATTTCCCCTCTGCAGTTGGTGTTTCCCATGCAAGAGCTAAGCATCCTCATTCAAGCTCAATACCCACTGCTGTACCTGCTTACTCCAGAGGAGGAACGGGCCGAGGCGGCTCTGGCAGCGATTGCCCGCACCCTCAAGCCCCAGCGACGCCTATTCATTTGGACAGTTACCCACGGCATCATCGAATACGGCAACCCCCGCAGCCTCACCCAGCACAACACCCAATCCCCCCAGCCCGCCATCCAGTGGGTAATGGAGCAAAAGGATCCCGCCATCTGCGTCTTCAAAGACCTACATGACTTCTTGGACAACACCGAGGTGAAGCGCTGGCTGCGGGATGCTATTGCCAGCCTGAAGGGATCCCACAAAACCATCCTGCTCATGTCGCCGGTGCAGGTGATCCCGGTCGAGCTGGAGAAAGACATTTGCGTAGTGGACTTCCCCCTGCCGGACATGGCCACATTGGAGCGCGCCCTCAACCGCCAGCTGGAGCAGATCCCGCGCTCTCTGCCTTTGGCTCCTGATACCCGCGAAAAGTTGCTCAAGGCGGCCCTGGGCCTAACGCAGGACGAGGCAGAAAAAGTCTACCGCAAGGCTGTGGTGATGCATGGTCGCCTCACCGAGGCAGAAGTAGACATCATCCTCTCTGAGAAGAAGCAACTGATCCGGCGCAACGGCATTCTCGAGTTTATCGAAGAGGGCGAGACCATCGACGCCGTTGGCGGTCTGGAAGAACTGAAGCGCTGGTTGCTGCAACGCTCTGAAGCTTTTACCGAGCGAGCTCGCGCCTATGGACTGCCCCAACCCAAGGGTATGCTGATCCTGGGCGTGCCTGGCTGCGGTAAGTCGCTGATCGCCAAGACCACTGCCCGTCTCTGGGGCCTGCCCCTGCTGCGTCTGGACATGGGCCGCGTTTATGATGGCTCCATGGTGGGCAAATCGGAAGCGAATCTGCGCAGTGCCCTGCGAACTGCTGAATCTCTCGCCCCTGCCATCCTTTTCATCGACGAGCTGGACAAAGCCTTTGCCGGGTCAGCAGGCTCCAGCGATTCCGACGGGGGCACCTCTAGCCGCATCTTTGGCTCCTTCCTGACCTGGATGCAGGAGAAACGCTCGCCGGTCTTTGTCATGGCCACCGCCAACCGTGTGGACCGTCTGCCGGGTGAATTCTTGCGCAAGGGCCGTTTTGACGAGATTTTCTTCGTGGATCTCCCCAACATCAACGAGCGCATCGAGATCTTTCGGATCCACCTGAAGAAGCGGCGGCGCGACATCAGCCGCTTTGATCTGCGCCAGTTGGCCGCAGCCTGTGAAGGCTTCTCCGGCGCGGAGATCGAACAAGTTTTGATTGCTGCCATGTACGAAGCGTTTGCCCAGAACCGCGAATTTACCCAACTGGACATTTTGGCAGCAACGAAAGCAACTCAACCGCTATCTCGCACCATGACGGAGCAAGTGGTAGCGTTGAGGGAATGGGCCCAGCAGCGGGCTCGGCCTGCAGCGGCCTCTGTAGCCGAGTACCAGCGGCTGGAGTTCTAGGAGGAGGTGAGGATCCAAAGCTACCTTGACAGAAGCAGGGACGGCAGGGCCCAAACCTTCCCCAAAGAACAGTGCCCATTGTTTGTGTTGATGTTCCAACCCCTACACACAGGAGAGAAACACCATGTCTCATTTTAGCACCTTGCGTACCAAGATCACCGATAGCCAAATCCTGATCAACTCTCTGCGCGATCTCGGCTACACCGTTAAGCTGAACGCCGACGTGCGTGGCTACAACGGCCAGCGTGTTCGCGCTGACATCGTGGCTCAGTTGGAAGGCGACTACGACCTGGGCTGGTCGAAGAATCCCGACGGTTCCTACGACCTGATCGCCGATCTGTGGGGCGTGGCCAAGAAGCACAACCAGACCGAGTTGATCAACTCCATCAACCAGAAGTACGCCGTCAACAAGACCTTGGCCGAGGTGAAGCGTCCTGGCTTGAACAACGCCAACGTTAAAGTGGTGATGCACTAAGCCGGATCCTGTCTCGCCATCGCTGCAGCGATCTACACCGACTAAGGCTAAGAGGGGCTGGGTTCAGCCCCTACTTTGTTGATTCGGTTTTTGTGTTGGATGAGCTGTGATCCAAAGGAGAAACCTAGGCTTCCGTGAGGGCGGCAATGCCGGGCAGCACTTTGCCTTCCAATAGCTCCAAGCTGGCCCCGCCGCCGGTGGAGATGTGGGTCATTTTGTCGGCCAGGCCCACTTTTTCCACGGCAGCCACCGAGTCTCCCCCGCCGATGATGGTGGTGGCTCCCGCTTGAGTGAGATCGGCCAGGGTGCGGGCAATGGCTTCTGTGCCCAGGGCAAAGCGGTCGAATTCGAACACGCCCATTGGCCCATTCCAGACCACGGTTTGGCACCCCTGCAGGGCGGACTGAAAAGCTTTTACCGATTCTGGGCCAATGTCCAGACCCATCCAGTCGTCGGGGATCTGGTGGATGGAAACCGTCTGGGCCTGGGCATCTTTGTCAAACCTATCGGCTACCACCACATCCACCGGCAGCAGCAGCTCCACCCCCCGCTCTTTGGCTTTCTCCATCAGGGAGCGGGCGAGATCCAGCTTGTCGGTTTCTACCAGGGATTTGCCGGTCTTGAGGCCCTGGGCTTGGTAAAAGGTGAAGATCATGCCGCCGCCGAGGAGGAGCTTATCCACCTTCTCCAGCAGCCTCTCGATGACGCCGATTTTGCTGGACACTTTGGAGCCGCCGATGATGGCCGCCAAGGGGCGCCGCGGATTCTCGATGGCGCCCGAAAGAAACTGCAGCTCCTTTTCCACCAGGTAGCCGGCCACAGCAGGCTGGAGATAGGCGGTAACGCCGGCAGTAGAGGCGTGGGCGCGGTGGGCACTGCCAAAGGCGTCGTTGACGAACAAGTCCGCCAGTGAGGCCAACTTGCGGGCAAATTCCGGGTCGTTGTCTTCCTCTTCTGGGTAGAAGCGAACGTTTTCCAGCAGGGCCACCTGCCCGTGGGTCAGGCCGTTCACCACTGCCTCGGCCTCGGGGCCAATGCAATCGGGGGCAAAGGCGACCGGCTGGCCCAGCAACTGAGAAAGACGGGTGGCCACGGGGGCTAGGCTATTGCCCTCGCGAGCGATCTTAACCGCGCCTGTCTCTTTGTCTTTTTTGACGGGGCGGCCCAGGTGGCTGGCGAGGATCACTTTGGCGCCCGCTTGGATGAGGGCCTGGACGGTGGGCAGAGCAGCCCGAATGCGGGTGTCATCGGTAATGTTGCCCTGGGCGTCCAAGGGGACATTGAAATCGGCTCGCACCAGCACACGCTTGCCGGCCAGATCAAAGCCGGATGACAGCAGGGATCCCAGTGTTTGTTTGGCCATCGTTGTCTTTCCCCCCGGACTGCGGAAAATCTTTACTTTTTCTTCCGTATGTATCCTACCAGCGATTGGGATCCCGGCAGCGAGACCGATGGGCTCAGGGATCCCCTTGTTCCGCTGCTTTTGCTGGGTCAGCCTTCCGTCTGCCCCTTGGCCCCGGCAATTGTAACGGTTTGCAAATAGAATAAAAATGTTGCTTTGTCGTTACCCTCATGCGTGTTGCCATTGCTGGTGGCGGGCTGGCCGGGCTGGCCTGTGCCAAGTATCTCTGCGATGCCGGGCATCAACCGCTCCTCTTTGAGCGGCGGGATGTTTTGGGTGGCCTGGTGGCTGCCTGGAAAGATGCCGACGGCGACTGGATCGAGACGGGGCTGCACAACTTTTTTGGCGCCTACCCCAACACGTTGCAGCTGTTCCGGGAGCTGGGCATCTCCGATCGCCTGCAGTGGAAGGAACACAGCTTGATTTTCAACCAGCCGGACAAGCCGGGCACCTATTCCCGCTTTGACCTGCCGGATATTCCCGCTCCTTTCAACGCCATTGTCGGCATCTTGCGCAACAACGACATGCTCACCTGGGGGGAAAAGGTGAAGTTTGCCCTGGGGCTGGTGCCGGCCATGATTCGCGGCCAGCGCTATGTGGAGCAGATGGATCGTTACAGCCTCTTGGAATGGCTGCGGCGACAGGGTATTGACGAGCGGGTCAACACCGATATTTTCATCGCCGTTTCCAAAGCCCTGGCTTTCATCAACCCGGAGGAGATCTCGGCGATGGTGCCCCTGACCGCCCTGAACCGCTTTTTGCAGCAGAAGGATGGCTCCAAAATTGCCTACCTAGACGGCGCTCCCCCAGAGCGGTTGTGTCAGCCGATGGTGGACTACATTGTGGCCCGTGGGGGGGAGGTTCATCTAAACGCGGCGTTGCAGGACATTCGTCTCAACCCTGACGGCAGCGTGGCCGGGTTTCGCTTGGCCACCCCCTCTGGGCCGGTGGAGGTTACTGCCGATGCCTATGTCTCGGCCCTTTCGGTGGATGCCCTCAAGGAGCTGTTGCCGCCCCAATGGCAAGGGATCCCCTATTTTCAGCAGCTCCAGGAACTGGAAGGGGTGCCGGTGATCAGCCTGCAGATCTGGTTTGACCGCAAGCTCACCCACATCGATCACTCCTTGTTTTCCCGCTCGCCGCTGTTGAGCGTGTACGCCGACATGAGCAACACCTGCCGTGCCTACGCCGATCCGGAGCGATCGATGTTGGAACTGGTGCTGGCCCCTGCCGCCGAGTGGATTGAACGCAGCGACGAGGAGATCTTGGCCGCCACGCTGGAGGAGTTGAAAAAACTCTTTCCCCAGCACCTCACCGGCCCCAACCCCGCCCGCGTGCGCAAATGGGTGGTGGTGAAAACGCCGCGCTCGGTTTACAAGGCCACCCCCGGCAGACAGCAATATCGTCCCACCCAAGTTACCCCCATTCCCAACTTCTTCTTGGCGGGCAGCTACACCCTACAGCCGTTCCTGGGCAGCATGGAGGGAGCGATTCTCTCCGGCAAATGGGCGGCTGAAGCCATCAACCAAGGGATCCCGTTTCAACCTGCCTCTGTCTCGGCCTCGACTTTGGCAGCAGCGGGGGTCTAGCTCTCCGCCGTCGGCCTCTTTAATAAGATCCTTTGAATCCCTTCCCCCATAACCTCTTCTGGGCTATCCACGGCGTCCGCTTTCCCGTAGTGTTGATATGTGCCCTCGCCGTTTCCCTTCCTTCTCTATCCTGGCCCTGCGCCCCTGGAGATCAGCCAGATGAGTCCGCTTGAGCAATCTTTTGCCCTCTGTCGCCAGATCACGGCCAAGCACGCCAAGACATTTTACTTGGGATCCCTGCTCTTGCCCCGACCCAAACGGCGGGCCATCTGGGCGATCTATGCTTGGCTGCGGCAAACGGACGAGTTGTTGGATGGGCTAGAGGCCAGCCAGGCAGAGGTGGAGGTCACCCGCAGCAAGTTGGAGCAGTGGGGATCCCATCTGGAGTCGCTCTTCCAGGGAGGCGAGCCGCAAGTCCCCACGGACCTTGCTTTGATCCACACCATCCGCACCTACCGCCTCTCCATCGAGCCGTTTCGCGAGATGCTGCGGGGGCAGAGCATGGACTTGGATACGCGGCGCTACGCCACCTGGGAAGATCTGCGCGTCTACTGCTACCGCGTGGCCGGGGTGGTGGGGCTGATGTGCTCGGAGATCATGGGGTTTGTGCCGGGCCGGGATGGCCGCGAGGAGGCGGTGGCGCTGGGGATCGCCATGCAGCTCACCAACATCTTGCGGGATGTGGGAGAGGACGCCCGCCGCGGGCGGATCTACATCCCCCTCGAAGATCTGCGCCGCTTCAACTACTCTGAGCGGGATTTGTTTGACTATGTTATCGACGAGCGCTGGATGGCTCTAATGGACTACGAGATCCAACGGGCCAGACAGCTCTACGCCCAGGCCGAACGGGGGATCCCCACCCTGCAACCCGACTCCCGCTGGCCGGTGGCCGCTTCTCTGATGCTCTACCGGCAGATCCTCAACGCCATCGAGCGCAACCACTACCAGGTTTTTCGCACTCGCGCCTACGTATCCACCCTAAGCAAGGCGTTGGCGCTGCCGGTGGCTTGGTGGCGTTCCAACTACTACGGCTATTAGCCAACGGTGCCCAACCGGAGTGGTGGCAGAAAATCGGACACAAGACGGCAAGCCCAAAACCCGTGAACGGCGAGGAAAACGTATGGTGAACCGTGCCCTGACCCTACCCTATCAGCAAATTTGGGAAGACAGTTTAACCATCTTCTGGCGGGACTGGCTGGATCTGCGGGGGCGAGTTTGGCAGGTGGTGGCCTCAGGTCTGGTGGCCCCCCTCATCTACATTGTCGCCTTTGGGGTGGGCTTGGGGGGATCCCTGCGTTCAGAGGCTCTGGCCGATGTGGTGGGATCCACGGCGGCAGGCTCCTACCTGCGCTTTATTTTGCCGGGGATGGTGGCCCTTTCCGCCATGACCATCAGCTTTGCCGGCACCACCTTCTCCATCTGTGGATCCCGGCTCTTCACCAAAAGCTTTGAAGAACTGTTGCTCCTGCCGGTTCACCCGCTGTCCTTACATCTGGGCAAGGTGCTGGCGGGCATTGCCCGCGGCCTGCTGACAGCCCTGGGCGTCTTGGCGGTGGGGGTGCTGGGCACCGGCGCTTGGGGCCTTCTCCACCCTCTATCGCTGTTGATTCTGCTGCTCAATTGTGCCGTTTTTGCCGGCATTGGAGTGATTGCCGGGTTGAAGGTGCCCAGCCTGGAGAGTGTGGGAGTGCTCACCAACTTTTTGATTACCCCCATGTCTTTTCTGGGGGCCACCTTTTTCGATCCCGCCCAGTTGCCAACCTACCTGCAGGTGCTGGTCTACTGCCTGCCCCTCTCCTACGCCAGCATTGGCATGCGGGCGGCTGCCTATCAGCCCCTCTCCCAGTTTCCCTGGTACACGGTTGGGGTTTTGGGCAGCTTGGCGGTGATCTTGGCCTTTGTGGGCGCTTATCAATTTTCCCACCAGCAGGACTGAGGGTTTTCTCAGTTCCCCTGGCCAAACACTTCTGGATAGCGAGCCAGTTGCTCCTGAAGATTCTGGTCGTAGCGCAGGACAATCACGCGGTAGCCGCCTTCTAGGAGCTGAGCCCGCAGTTGGCGATCCTGCTCGGCTCGAGTTGGCTCATCGTGGACTGCGCCATCACAAAAGACGCAGATATTGGGGTCATAGAAGAAATCGACAACACAGCGGGGCTCACTGATGGACTTCTGGGCATCGTCAGGCAATCGATACCCTCCTTCTGCCAGCGCCTCGAGAAACCTGCGCTCCAGTTCAGACCGAGGGTCAACGAGCTGGCGTAGCCAATCCAAGTGCTCTTGTCGGGAGCTGCCTGGGTCAGTGCGACTGTGGGCCAGCTCACCCAAAAGATCCCGGATCTGATAGCGGTCAAGCTGCAGCGCTTCCCGTTGGTTGGCATAGCTGAGCAGGCATTCGTAGCAGGCTGCTCGGCATTCGGGCCACAGGTCTTGGATCCCGGCCTCTGAAAGCTGGAAGTGACAGATCTCCAGCGCCACTTGGACCACTTCCGCTAGAGCCTGGGGCTCTTCCACCAGGCGCCGCAGGACGCCAGCGCCCCCTTCTGCTGTTTCGTAGAAGAGCATGGCCTGATGGGATCCCTGGCCGATGCACTCGGCGGCCAGCTCTGTCTCTTCTAGCTCAAAGGTCTCTTCGATCCCTCGCTTGAGGGCATAGCGCAGGGTGGTCTCCAGGGCCTGCGGATTCTCCACCCCTGGCTGAACCAGGCGCACCAGCAACAGGTTTTGGGTACTGCGCACCGCCAGGCGAATGGACTGCAGGGGGACTGGGTTGGACGAGCCTGCCCTGTTCCGCTCAAGCTGAGCTCGCGAGGGAACTTCCCCATTTTCAAAGTTGACCAAAAAGCCGCGCCCTCCACTTCCCCGCCAGCCGTGGTTGATGCGTAGCAGGGTGGCCGCCGGGGCATAGCGCAACTGCAGCAGGGGAGTTTGTCCGCTCAGCACATTAGCTTCTTGGACGCGGTAGCCAGAGCTTTCGGGAGCAAACTGGAAGAAGGTCTGCAGCTCGTAGCCTTGCCGCCGCCGCTCCTCTTCGTCAGCTGTGATGCGATCCCGCCGCCGCATGCGCACATTGGGCATTTCCAGAAGCTGGGTAAAGAGGCTGTTTTGCCCATCGAACTGGGTGCCGCAGACGGGGCAGCAATCCAGGTGGGGATCGGCAAAGGCCCCACAGCTAAAACAGAGCTTGTGGCTACTTTTGCGCTCCTCCAGGCCGCCGGGCGGAGCCTGAAACGCCACTGCTTCCCACTGGCAGCCCTCATGGTAGAGGAAGTTGTGGGGAGCAAACTCGCGGATAGCCAAAAAGCGAGGCCGGGCGATGAACTCGCCCTCGCTGCCGCGGGGCACCCAGGCCCGCACCGGCAAGGCAGGGAAGTTGTAGCCGGGCAAGAAGCCTTCGCTAGCCAAATAGCGGTAGGGATAGAAGTCGCTTTCCTCCCGCTGGGTTCCAATCTGCAGCAGCAAGTTGCGCTGGCGCAGGGCTTCTTGCTGGCGGCGCTCGGCTTCCTGTTGGTCTTTCTTTTGGCGAGTCGTCTGGAGATGGCGGTTAGCGGCTTCCAACTGCTGCGTGGCAGCCCGATAGAGCTCTCGCCAGCGATCGAAAGCTCGGTCAAAAGCCTGGGGTGCCTCTTCAATGACCTGCTGAAGCCAGCGCTCGCTAAACCAGCCGCTTTTATCTAGGAGTTGGCGATCGGCGGCCAGCAGCTTCTGCACCTGCTCCTTCACTTGTTGGCGGGCAGACTCCTCAAGTTGGATTTGCTGGGCCACTGTCTCCCTGAGGGGCAGCTCTTCCCGATCCGCGTCGATGACGGTTTCAATGGAATTGCCTAGGGGCAGGCGCACCTGAGCCAACCAAACGGCGTGGATGTGAGCGCGCAGCAGCGATTCGTTGGCTAGATCCAGGCGGGGAGGGCGCACGCGACCGGCCACCATCTCGGGGCGGCGGCGGAAGTAGTACTGGTCGTGGCTATTGAAAGCCCCGCAATAGGTGATGATGAGTCCCGGCTGCCCCTGGCGGCCTGCGCGTCCACTGCGCTGAGCGTAGTTGGCCGGCGTTGGAGGGACGTTGCGCAGATGTACCAGATCCAAATCGGCAATATCGACCCCCAACTCCAGGGTTGGCGAGCACACCAAATAGGGAAGGCGTCGAGCTTGATCCTCCCCGCGAAAGCGCCTTTCTCGCTGCTCCCGCTCTCCTGGCCGAACCACTTGGGCAGTGTGCTCCCTAGCCTCCAGGGATCCCAGCCCTGCTGCCCCGGCCTGGTAGAGGCGCTGGAAAAAGAGATTAACGGGGCAGCGGGCAGAGGAGTAGCCGCTCTGCTCGGCCCGGCGGGAATACAGAGGATCTGGCGGCGGCGAGCCATCGCCCACGCACCAGCGCAGACAGCCAGCGTTGAGCTGGTAGGCTTCCTGGCCATTCTCCGAGTGGCGCCGCAGCAGGTCGTAGCTAACTAGGAGAGAAAGCAGGGATCCCAAAAGCTCATCGTAGGTTTCCCGGGTTAGCCCAAGGCGCTTGGCAAGAAAGCGTCCGAGGGCGCTGCGGGGGCCCAGGCTGAAAGTTGTTATGTCCTTTCCGTCGCAGCTTTGGCGGACAAAGCAGGTGGCCGTCCGCAGCTCGTCGTACTCTTCTAGGCCCCAAAACTCGTTGAGGTGTTGCTCGGCCCGTCGGCGCAGCGTTCTCTGGGACTCGGCTTTGAGCAGGCGCACATCGATGGCCAATTTGCGCCGAAACTGATCCAAAACAGCCCGCAGCAGGCGTTCCCGCTCCTCAACCTCGGCCTGGACAAACCAGGGGTGGAGAGGGGCCAGGGCCGAGCCTTGGCAAAGCTCCCTGAGGCTGCGGTATTCGATTTTCAACAAGCCCACCTGTTCCAGGTTGGGATGGGTGACCCGCCAGCCGCGCCGCAGATCCTCGTAGAGCCGGTATTCGGTTAGCTCCGTAAAAGCCTGCCAGACCTCTTGGGCAGCCGGCGACTGGGGATCCAAATCGGGGTTTTGGGTAATGTCGGCAAGGCTCAAGCCTGAGGCCCGCACCACTGCCGGGGCTACCTCTGAGAAGTCCAGCTCTTTTTTCTCCTGCAGGGCAGCATAGAGCGCGGCCCGCAAAAGGGCCACGTGGACAAAGTCGTTGAAGTGGCCGGCCTGCAAGGAGGCATCCTGGCGGTTGTCGGTAAAGGTGAGCAGCTTGCCGCGGGCTGCACCCGTCTGAGCGGCATGGCGCAGCAGAGAAGTGGCCAGAATGGTGGTGGCGCTGGAGCGGCCTTCGCTGGAGAGGGAAGCCAGCTTGGCGAACTCCCGCTCCCGCCCACTGTAGTACTCGCCGCAAGCTAGGCAAAGAGAAAAGGGCTGGGGCTGCCACCACATCTTCTGCGCCTCCGCCTGGGGGTACTCGGAAAAGGAGCCATCCGGGCGCACCCAGACGGCTTGGGGGACGCGCTTTCCCCAGTTGGGCCTGAGTCTGCCCTCAGGGGTGTACCAGTCTTCGGGGATCTGCTCCAGCGACCACTCGTTGTCAAGAGGATCCAAGCTGAGGTAGCCGGCCTGCTGGTCTTCGCCTTCCTCAACCTCTTCCCCCAGAGGATAGGGCAGGAAGTGAGTCTTTGACCTGAGGACGTGGTAGTAGTCCTGGCCACAGTGGCGGCAGAACTTGACGGGGAAAAACAGCTTTCCTTCCCCTGCTTGCACTTGTCCTTCCAGGGAAAACTGCCGCTTGTCCCGACTTTCCAGGGTGGCATAGAGGGTGCGGCCCTGGGAGATAAACTGGTGCAACTTCAAGGCCGGGCCGCGGCTAGAGCCCTCCCGCAGGCTGCTGGCGTGGGCCAGAAACTGGCGTAGGGACTCGGTGCAGCTCTCAGGGGTAGTGCTGGTCAGCTCTGCCAGTTGGGCAGCAACTGCGGAAAGCTTCCGGGGCACGCGGCGCCTGAAGCTGCCATCGGGACTTTGCTCCAGGCCCGGCTCATACTCTAGCCAGCGCATTAGGGGGTGGCGGCGCAGGGTGGCCAGGTCTGTTGGCCAGGGCGGATCGAGGGCGTTCTTTAGCTCTGCTGGGGTGGGGGGGCCGCCTTCGCTGAAGGGAGCCAGGGTTTCTTCAATAACATCCTCCAGCTCAAAGCAATGGCCGAAAAAACGGCTGGCAAAGTCAGCTACGGCTTGCCGGCGCTCCTGGGAGCCGGCCTCTGGCCGAGCAATCATGGTGGCGCTGGTGCCGATGTGAACCAAGTCCTTGGCGGCGCAGCGTCCCTTGAGGCGGCGAACCAGCATCGCCACATCGGCCCCCTGCCGGCCTCGGTAGGTGTGCAGCTCGTCAAAGACCAGGAAGCGCAGCCCGTTGGAACTTAAAAAGCGCTGATCTTCGGGGCGCACCAAAAGCAGCTCCGCCATCACGTAGTTAGTAAGCAGAATTTGGGGTGGATCCCGCCGCAGGTTTTCCCGATCGCTTTCCTCGGTTTCGCCGGTGTATTTGGCAAAGCGCAGCGGAAAGGGGCGACTGTAGCGGCGCTCATACCGCTGGCGGAGATCCTGTAAAGCCTGGTACTGGGAGTTCACCAGCGCGTTCATGGGATAGACCACTAGGGCCGTCACCTGGCCCACGGATCCCCCCTGGCGAATCCAGTTGTCAATGATGGGCAAGAAGTAGCAAAGGCTTTTGCCAGAGCCGGTGCCGCTGGTAACGACAAAACTCTTGCCTGCTAGGGCCTTGGCAACAGCTTCCTCCTGGTGGCGGTAGAGGCGGAAGGGTCTGCCATCCTCAAAGCGGAAAATGCGGGCTGTTTCTTGGGCAATGCGCCCCGCCTCGGCCAACTCGTCAACGGTTGGACCAGATACATAACTAGGGCTGAGCTGGAGGAGGGGTTCTGGCCAGAGGTGGATCCCTTCCTCTAGAGCTTGATTCACAAAGGCTTGCGCCCGTTGGTCGCCAATGAGAAAAAAGGAGCGGACAAAATCGCGATAGTCGTCCAGAACAGTGGCGTGGAGATCAAAGATGGTGGACATCGAATCTGCCCTTAAGGCCCGCTTGGTTAGCTCAAGCCTAGCTTGAAGATGCCGCAAGTGGTGTTTGAAACCGCACCCACCAAGATCTACGGCCCGCTGAACGGCAAAAAGATATCTCCGAAGTGGGATCGGCAATGCGCCAGCTTCCCCCACACCTCCAGTACCCGCCGACGGCTGCAGCGTTCTCCGAATGCAGGAACCAGAATCCCTTGCCTTTAGGCAGGGGGTATGTCAAGAGAAAACTGGTCTGCAGAAGGCCACCTCTGCCTCATGGACGAATAACCCGCAATCCTAGATGCGCCTCGTAGCCATCGAAGTCACTGTCGTGGTGGAGGAGCGGAACATTGTTCTCAATGCACCAAGTGGCAATCAAACTGTCTATTGTTTTGCGCACCGTCACGCCTTTGCGACGCAACAAGCGAAAGTTCTGCGCACTTTTCACCGCCAGGGAGGGGTTAACCATTTGCACCTGATGCAATTTCACCAGAGCACAGCGAGCCTGCTCGAAATCGGCATCTTTGCGAAAGCCCTGCAAGACTTCTGCCAAAATCAGGTCGCCCACCAGGATAAGAGTTTGATCCAGGGCCCAATCCAGATAGTCGGTGTGAAGCGATGAAATGCCGTTGAAGTAATCAATCCAGATGGTGCTGTCCACCAGGATCATCCTCAGTCCTGCAGGCACGACAGGCGTTGCTGCTGCAAATTGCCCTCCCATTTCAACTTGCCGCGTAAGTTGCGGATCTCAGCTTGCTCGTGTAGGCGAATCAGGACACGCAGCGCTTCGTGAATCACCTCGCGCTTGGTCTTGAGGCCGGTTACCTGGCGGGCACGCTCGATCAGGTCGTCATCCAGGACGATGTTGGTGCGCATGAGGAGCCACTTGTGTGTATAGAAATGCAGATCTATGTGTATTCTAAGCTTTTGTTGAGTGCTGCGCCAGCTTCTCCCACGCCTCCAGCACTAGACGGCGGGTGCGGTATTCGCCGTACATCCGCTGCTCCTTCTCCTTCAGCACGCGAAAGGTTTCGCCGGGGAAGGTGCTAGCAGCAGCGCGGGTAGCGTAGCCAGCCGGGTCGAGCGGGTCTGCCACCTCTTCCCGCGGGTCGAGTATGTCTTCCAGTTCGCGTTCGGTGAGGTCTGCCGGGTCGAGGATGTAGCGCAGTTGCTTGCGGGTGAGGCCGTAGAGCTGGGCGTAGTACGCATCGAGTTCGGCACGCAGCACCGCGCGGTGCGTATCGTCCCAGCGGAAGGGCGGAAAGGGGATGCCTTTCTGCGGGTTGGTTTCGATCTCCGGGTAAGCGCTGATCCAGGATGGCAGGCGCCCTTCATGCCTGCCGACAGCAATACGGTTTGCATCCCACGCAGCATGGATGGCTGCCCGCAGCCCGTCATCAGCTTCGTTCCACACATCGTCGGCGAAGGGCTTGAGATCCCAGGCAGTATAGGTCAGTTCCAGTGCGCGCGGCACAATGAAGGCGAGATCGGCGGGGGTGTAGGCAGTGGGGGGAAAAATAGGGAGTTGGCGGAGGATGAAGAAAGTAAGATGCGTCCCACCAATTTTCTGGCGCAATGCCCAATCAAAAATCAGGACATTTAGATTGGCTAGAAAACACGAGAGATGAATAGCCGAAATCTCACCCGTAAGGACTATGGGCATCGTATGTCCTACCCCAACTCTGGGCAGCAGGCTGAAGATGGCAGTGCGCTCATCCGTAGAACGTGCCACATCCCGGAAGCCGAGCAGCCAGCCGCGTTGCCACGCGCCCAGGCGGGCTTGCACTTCTTCGGCGGGCACCCAGTACCAGGGCTGGACGACGAAGTGCGGGTCGGCGTGCTGGTGCTCATCAGGCGTGGGCAGTTGGGTGCTGGAGCGGTCGCGCACGCCCTCGTACGTGCCGTAGCGGTGGTCGTAGTGCCAGATCATCTTGGCTTCGTAGAGGGGGAGGTAGCCCTCACCCCCGGCCCCTCTCCCAAGGCTTTGGGAGAGGGGAGAAGGATGCTCGTAGGAATGGGCAGTGACATAGGCAGCAATTTCTTGGAGGACTTGTTCTGTGCGGTCGAGTATCTGGTCATTGGTAAAGCGCAGAATGGCAAAGCCATGTTCGCGCAGGATTTCCTCCCGCAAACGGTCGCGTTCCTGCTGAGTGGGTTCGCGGTGCACGGCGCCATCTATCTCAATGATCAGGCGGGCATCGTCACAGAAGAAATCGGCGATGAATTGTCCAATCGGATGTTGACGCCGGAATTTTCGGCCTAGCAGCCGACGGTCACGCAACAATTCCCAGAGCAGGCTTTCGGCGGTCGTCGCCTCGCGACGCAACTGCCGCGCCCTGGCAATCAGTTCCCGGCTGGCCTTGGGTAATTCGTACCCTCCTTCTCCCGCAGCGCGAGAAGAGAGGTCGGGGGCTGCGATCCTTCCCCCCTCTCCCGCAGCGTGGGAGAGGGGGCTAGGGGGTGAGGGCACAAACACATTCCCCACCAGTCGGTAGCCCTGGGCTTCCAGCTCTGCACGGGTGCGGAAGAGGTGCGAGTCAGAAGACATATTGAACAACCCCTGCTTAAACTGCACGCCCCAGGGGTTGACCCTCACCCCCAGCCCCTCTCCCTTAGGAAGAGGGGAGTCGTTCACCAGAACCGGCACGCGCTGGTAGATGGCGCGGGTGAGGTCGGCGTCTTGCCGGGTGCGGAAGACGGGCAGGGTGCGGGTGTTGGGGTTGATGACGGCTAAGTCGTGTGGTGCCAGAGGCAAAAGTTTCAGCGGATTCCGTATATCTTCAGGACGGTGGCAGAAAAATGCAAAATGAATCTGTCGTTTTGGATCGCCTGTCCCGCAGATCGTGAGCAAGCAAAACTTCATTAGTGAAATAACCGACGGAAATAACTTTTCACGATTGTCAAAGTCGAACAGGCTGAGCAGATGTCCTTTTTCCACCAGATCGGCGAAGAAGAACTGGTTGGTGGCGTCGGTGGCGATGCCGGTGGGGACGATGATGCCCGCCCGTCCGCGGGGGCTGAGCAGGTGACGCACGCGCTCGGCGAAGACGGAGTAGGTGTTGATGCGCCCGCGGCCGGTCAGGGGGTACTGTCCGCTCGCGCGCAGGAAGCGGCTGGCGCTTTCGGCGTTGTGCAGGGCACGCTGGTAGTCGTGCCAGAGGGCGGGGTTGGTCTTGGGTAGGTCGGCGATCAGCCGTTTGCGGGCGGCGGCATTAGAGGCGCGGGCGATCTGGGCATCGCGGCTGGCGAAGAATTCCTGCTCTTCCAGTTGAATTTGCTCCCAGGGCGGGTTGGAGAGGATCACATCAAAGCCGCCACTTTCAAACACCTCCGGGAACTCCAGCGGCCAGTGGAAAAAGCGATGCTCTAAGGCTAGGGCTGCGGCGGTGGCGAGGGCCTGGGGGTGGGTTCTATTCTCCAGCCGATCAACCACCACCTTGGTGGTAATGGCTCTGGAGAAGTCAGAGGTCAGGAGCTGGAAAAAGGCTGCCGTCCACAGGTTGCAAGCTTCCACCAGCCTTTGATGTTCCTGGTTTTGGCAGTAGCGGCTATAGAGCTCCTGTTTGCGGCGCACATCTGCCGGGGAATCGTCTTGAATGGCCTCTAGCTTCTGTCGCTCTTGGCTAAGCTCGGCCACCACCTGCTCAGTGCCAAGAGGAAGGGAAAGCTGCCCCGTCTGCAAATTTTGGCACTCTGTGCGATTTCGCCTCTTCAGAGAGCGGGCAGCCTCCCTAGAGTCGGCGCTTGCAGGATCGAAGGCTTCATGGGGGATGCCCCTTTCCAAAACCTTGAGATCCACCACCCCCACCAGCGAGTCGCCGCACTTGATGTGGTGATCCAAAAAGGTCAGAGGCTTGCCGGCACAGTGGGCCTCCAGCCACAGGGCCACGCGGCAGAGTTCCACCGCCAAGGGGTTTTTGTCTACGCCATAGATGCAGTGGCTCACCACATCGCGGATGGCCTCGCGGACACGCTCGGGGGCGGGTTCCTCTTCCCCGGTGCGGATTTTGGCCAGCTCTTTGCCCAGCCGTCGGGCAGCAGCCAGCAGAAAGTGTCCCGATCCGCAGGCGGGGTCAAGGACGCGGAGGGAGAGCAGGGCCTGTTCAGCATCCGCCCTTCGCTTAGCCTCGGCCAGCCGCTCTGCTAGAACCGGCTCCAACGCCGAACGGATGAGTTCTGCCACCAGCTCCGGCGGGGTGTAGTAGGAGCCGGTGCTCTTGCGCTCTGACCCGAAGGCCAACTCAAAGCGGGGGATCCTTCCCGAGGTGTCAATCTGAGGGTGGTATTCGAGCAGGCTTTCATAGACCGAGCCCAGTTCCTCCACATCCAGCGCCGCATAGTTCACGCGCCGAGGTGAGGCGGAAGCATCTTCCCGATAGTAGGATAGATGCCAAAAGGCCTCCAGCAGAGCCCGATTGCTGAGGCTGTAGGTATCTAGATCGAGGGGAGCAAAAAGCTCGCCGTTAAGAGGAGAGACCTTCAACAGGTTGGCCAGCTCTTCCTTCGAGAACACCCTCCACAGCACCCGCAAGCTGCACCAAAGATCCTCGTGTTCGGTATAGGCACTCTGCCGATCCAAAAGCCGCCGCAACCGCGTCACGCTGTAGTGATCCCGGTAGAGAGGATTGTCGCTAATCAGCCCCCGCTCCTCCGAGACCAGCAAAAACAGAAAGCGATAGACCAAGCGCAACAGTTGCCGATAGAACTCCTCTGGGGTGAGAGGCTCTGAGCTGCCGGCTTTCGGGTCGATCCGCCTCCGCAGGTCAGTGTTGTTGGAGCGCTCCAGAAAGCCGTTGGCCAAGCGCTTCAGACATTGCTCCACACCATCCCGCAGCCGATCCCGTACCCGCCCCCCCTGTTCCAAGGCGTCCCGGTAGTACTGCTCCAGCAGGCAGGTTGGGGCATCTTCAGCCCTGTGCGGCAGCCGACTGCGGTGCAGCAGCCGGTAGAGGATGGCAAAGTCGTTAAAGCGCTGCTCCTCCAGGATTTGCTGCAGGTCAAACTCGGCGTAGGCTTGGCGACGCACGAAGGTGCAATCTCGCAAAAGGCGCAGCCTCAGGCCGTTGCTCACAATGCCCCAGAGGTGATCGCTGCGGTTGAGGTACTCCTGCACCAGCGAATGGGGCGCAAGTCTTGGTCGACCGCTGGGAGCCAGACGCCCCAGCTCCTGCCGAACCCCGACAATGTGGACTGGCGGTGCATCCTCCGCCTCTCCGGCGCGATGCGAAATGGCAAACGTGGCACCGTCTATTTCGTAGGCGCGCGCGTTGTAGCGCAGCTCGTACCCCAGCAGGCTCAGAAACGGGATCAACCAGACATCGCGAGTAACCGAGGTGGCCAAGTCGCTCTCCGGCAGGCGCTCTAGGCGACGCCGGAAGATCTCCCACTGGGCGCGGGCCTCGGCAAAGACGCCGGCAATCTCATCCGTCAGGCTGCGCCGGTTGTCCAGCCCAAAGTCTTTCGGCTTCTGCCCAGTAAGCTCGCCGGCAAGGAGCTTTTCCAGCGTATCGGGGCCCAAAAGCCCCCCTTCAAGGCGTACGGCAGGGAACTGGCTCATCGCGACACCACAGGTTGCAAGACAAGGAGTCCCAGAAGATCGGGAGGAAATTGCGGCTTGACCGCCAGCCCCCGCACCTGCAGTGCCACCGCCTGACGGACGCGTTTGTGAGCAGCAGTCAGTTCGTCCGCGCGGCGGACAATTCGATCCCGGATGGCTTGTTGCAGCAAGTGCCCTGTGCCCCAGGCTTCAGGGGGATCCCTGTGCCAGTCTCCAAGGTTGCTGAGCACCCGTCGGATTAGCTCCTGCTTCTCGGCCAGAGGGGGATTGTCATCCGGCTGGGCTTCTGCCAGCAGCCGCAAGGCATCGCCGGTCTCCAGCCACTGGGGATTGCTGCCTCCCAGGCCAACATAGGCAAGCACCAGGACTTCTTCCGATAAAAGGGATCGGGCAGCAGGTTGCTCGACCAGGTAGCGTATACGCAGCAGCAGGATGGTCGTGAGTTTGGTTACGGCACGGGTGCGCAGGACGCCGCAGCGGGAGACCACCCTGCTATTGGGGCTGGGATCGTTCAAGGCTGCCTCGAAGAGGTAGCGGGCCAACGTGGCTACGAAGCGGTGGTTTCGGCCAATGTATTCCGCCCCTTCAGGCGTGGGCGAGTCGAAGCTGATGAGCCACCGACCGTCCTTGGGGGAGGGCAGGGCCAACTTGACCAGTTCAGGCAGGGTTCTGGTCGCCTCTGGAGTGATGCTCGCCCGAAAGACACCCGGTCGGTTGTCCGGGGAAACAGGCAGACCAATGCGCTCTGCTGCCGCCAGGAGGAATTCGCGCACAGCCGTGGGATCCCCTAGCACAGCATCTGTGGCCTCAACTTCCCGCTGCACTTCTTCGGGCTTGAGCGCCCGCTGGGCAAACCGGGTGCGATTGATCTGCTCGCGCTCGGCGTACTGTTGCCACTGCCGATGAAACTCTTCCACTTCTGGCACGCCAAGGTCGAGCACAAGCTGGCGTTCGGCAGACCAGCGTCCCCTGCGCAGGAAGAGGGCTTCAAGAACGGCCTGCGTGACGCTCTCGCTGGCTTCCGGCACAGGCACATGGGTGCCCAAGGCGCGGTGGATCTCCCGCGCTTTGTTGAGCAGCACCTCAAGCACCACGCCGTCTATGGGGTTGTCGCGCCCAAAAAACCGAATGACCCTGACCCGCCCGGCCTTTTGGCCGTAGCGATCTACTCGGCCCTCCCGCTGCTCCAGCCGATTGGGATTCCACGGCAGGTCGTAGTGAACGACAGCCGTAAACTTCTCCTGCAGGTTCACCCCTTCCGAGAGGCAGTCCGTTGCCACAAGCACCCGAGGACGGTTAGGTTCGATTTCGGCAATTTTCGCTTCCCGCTCATCGTCGCCCATGCGACCGGTGACCCACACCACTTGGGCTGTGGTTTCCAACGACTGGCGCAGGTGGTCTGCAAGGTACTCCGCCGTAGCGACATACCGGCACCAAAGGATGGGATGGAAGCCTTCCTTCAGCAGATCCCGCACAATCTTGATGGCCCGCTTAAGCTTGGTGTCGTCGTCCGTGCCGTAGAGTTTGTTGGCCAATTGAGCGAGTTCGCGCAGCTTGCGGCGGTCTGCTTCTTGTTCTTGCAGAGTTGCGCCGGTGGCCTCGAGAGCCAGAGTGGGCGATTCGTCGTCGGTGCGCCCTTCTGCCGACTCGAACACCAGATGCCCAAATTCCTCGGTCTCCTCTTCGGCCAGCGGTGCTCCAGCCCGATGGGTCAGCGCTGCCAGGGCTGCTGCTGGGCTGGACATAACGCAGCGTAAGAGCGCCAAAGCGCCCCAGTAACGCACCCGCCGCTGGCGCTTTTCCAAATGTTCGCCGGTGCGCACGATTTCCGAGCAAAACGCATAGGTGCGCTCGAACAGCTCACGATTCCGCTCAGAAAGAGTGTAGGTTTCATCTACAGATTCCCGCGTTGGAAAACAGGCAGTTTCTTCCCAGGTCTGAGCAATATCCCGCCGCGTGCGCTGGACGAAGTGACGAGCCAGTTTGATGCGTTGATCCTCATTGAGGGCTTGGGGATCCCAGGCCCCAAACTCAGGGCGCAGCAGTTCCAGCAAGGAACGAAAGGCGTCTTCGATACCACTGTGGGGGGTCGCCGTCAGCAGGATCAGATGTCGGTCGGGCTTTTGAGCGATGGCTTTTAGAAGGGCATGCCGTTCCTGCTGGTTCCTGCCAGGATGGGCTGCTGTTGCCCCGTGAACTTCGTCGGCAATGACTAGCTCAGGACAGAATTGCAAAAACTGGTTTCGGTTGCGCTCCGTCTTGATGAAATCAATGCTTGCCACCTGGACGGGGAAGTGTTCGTAGAGGCTGCGCCCTACCGGCGTTTGGCGCTCAAGCTGCCCGACGGTTCCGGAGCGGATGACCACCGCTTCAAGGTTGAACTTCTCCGCCAATTCCTTAGCCCATTGTTCGCACAGGTAGGGTGGGCACAGGATACAAAAGCGCCGGATTTCGCCGCGATCCAGAAGTTCTCTGGCAATCAGCAGAGCTTCGATGGTTTTGCCTACGCCAACGTCATCGGCGATAAACAGCCGCACGGGATCCAGACGCAGGGCCATCAGAAGGGGCACAAATTGGTACGTCCGTGGCCGGATGGAAATGCGCCCTAGGGAGCGAAGTGGGGTAGCCCCCTCGCGCAGCGTAAGCCGTGCAGCTTGCCAAAGCAGACGAGCGCTTGTGGCGTCGGAAACGTCCTCGGCTGTGGGCAGCGGGAAGGATGCAGGCGTGACTCGCTCAAACGGCAGGGTACCGCCCACCAGACCCATCAGTTCCCGGTGAAGGTAAACCACGTCCTCCGGGGTGCCGGTGAGGGGGCGGAGAACAATGGTCTCGTCCGTGTCTGCGGGCATCACAACCCATTCGCGGTTTCGGCAGCAGACAATCGATCCAGGATGCATGCAGCCTCCATCGGGGGCGCACTAAGATAAAGCTAAGTAGCCTCACACCCATCCCTCTTCGGCGTTGGCACGAGTAGGGCCGTGGTTTCTTTCCTAACCTACACGCAGTACCACCTGAGCTGTCAGTGGCTTCATCAGCAGGGAATCTGGGACATAGTCCGTGCTCTGGCGGAGAGAAACCACCTTTCATTATCTTTTTTGATTTTTTGATGATGTTGCTCGTCTTGCCCCACAACAGACGTGCAGAGCATAGCTTTGCAAGAGTTAGCGCCTCGGCTTGTAAGGTGGAGCGATCGGTTGTGTTAGTCTTAACTCCACAGGGAGCGATTGGGCTGCTTTTCGGCCCCGTGCTGAGTTCTAGAGTGGGCACATGAGCGACAAACAGTTGGATGATTTGCAAGAGGCCATGAGCACCGCGGGTCGCTCAATCAAGAAAGCAGCCCGACGGGGAGCCTATGAAACTGCCCAGGCCATCGGAGAGGAGCGGCGGCGCATCCGTATTCGCACCTTGGATGGCACCGACATTCGCGGCGAGGTGTTTCTGGAGGGGACGGAGTTCGAGCGACGGGTCTCCAGCTTGCTCAACGACGAGCGCACGTTTGTTCCCTTAACCGACTCAGAAATGTTTATCAATGGCCGCCGTGTTGCCCATGCGGAGTTTATCTGCGTCAACAAAAACGCCATTTCCTACGTGCTTGAGGAATAGGCACCCAGTCAGGTCTGTCAACTAACCGTTTGGTTTTTTGGGGTGGATGGCTGTTCTGACCTTTGTCTTCTTTCATGAACCCTTCCCTTGTCTCTGACGGATTACAGGCCGGTGAGGTGGGATCCCTGGTCAGCTTGCGTGGGGTTGGCAAGCGCTACCCCAGCCCGTCTGGGGAATTGGTGGCGCTGCGGGATATCAATCTGGAGGTGCAGCGGGGCGAGTTTATCGCCTTGATTGGCCCTTCCGGTTGCGGCAAAACCACGCTGCTGCGTATTTTGGCGGATCTGGAGCAGCCCAGCGAGGGATCCGTGTCCATTGCAGGACGAAGCCCCCGACAGGCCCGGCAGGAGCGGCTCTACGGCTATATTTTCCAGGCCCCGACCCTGCTGGAATGGCGCACGGCTTTGCAGAATGTGATGTTGCCGCTGCAGGTGATGCACCTCTCCAAACGAGAGCGCCAGGAGCGGGCCAAAGCGATGTTGCAGCGGGTGGGGCTGGGGAACTTTTTGCACAGCTACCCCTGGCAACTGTCTGGAGGTATGCAACAGCGGGTTTCGCTGGCGCGGGCCTTGGTCTTTGACCCCGAGCTGCTGTTCATGGACGAGCCCTTTGGGGCCCTAGACGAGATCACCCGCGAGAAAATGAACCTGGAGCTGCTGCGCCTCTGGGAGACTACCCAAAAAACCGTCTTTTTCGTTACCCACTCCATTCAAGAGGCGGTATTTCTCTCCACCAGAGTGGTGGTGATGACCCCCAACCCCGGCCAAATTGCCAAGGTGATCCCGGTAGATCTCCCCCAGCCACGCGGCTTCGAAACCTGGCGCTCCACCCGCTTCTTTGAGCTGACAGGAGCAGTGCTGGAAAGCTTAAGGGAGGTCTTCCGCCAGGACTGACCCCCTGCAAGTCAATTCCAGCAAGGGTAGGATGAGACAGAGCCGGCCTCAAGCCCCCCTTGGGATCACCGACGCGATGAGCAGCACCCGTTATCCGTTTGAGCGTGTTCGCGAGCATTTGCTCTTCCAATCCTTGGAAGATGCCGAGTGGAAGGCATTGACGGCTGCCCTGTTGCCCAGCCGCTTTTCCCCAGGCCAGGTGATCTTCCAGGAAGGGGATCCCAGTAGTGACCTGTACATGATCCTCAGTGGAGTGGTGGAGCTGCGTCGCCAATATGTGCGACATCCGGGAGATTATTGGCTGGCTACGCTGCACGCCGGGCGTTTGTTTGGGGAACTTTCTCTGCTGACGGGACGGCGGCGCTCCTTTACAGCAGTGACCATAACCGAGGTGCAGACCCTGCGCCTCTCCAACGAGGGGCTGATCCTGTTGCCTCTGGAAGTCCAGGTGAAACTCTACCGCGCCTGGAGCCAGATCATCAGCGAGCACCTTTACTGGCTGGATAGTATGTTCACGGATCTTCTGGAGCAGCGAGGGGTAGAAAATGTAGCCTCGGCTATGGCTCTGCTGCACCAGCGCTATCCCGCTTGAAAGAGGCTCAATCCCTGCTCCGCATAGGTTTGCAGGTCAACGTCCACGAAGACAACCCCTTGGATCCCAAATTTTGTCTTCAGAATGTTCAGGGGTTGCGATATCATGTGCTAAGCAGCAGCCCCCAAGAGATTTCAAGCAGCGAGGTCAGGAGCAGTGGTTAGGGTAGCCATCAACGGGTTTGGTCGCATTGGTCGCAACTTTTTGCGCTGTTGGCTGGGTCGCTCCCAGTCCAACCTGGACATTGTTGCCATCAACGACACCTCAGATGCTCGCACGGCTGCCCACCTGCTCAAGTACGATTCCATCCTTGGGCCGTTGCAGGGAGCAGACGTTGAGCCTGCAGAAAACGGTTTGGTGGTGAACGGCAAGCATATCTATGCCGTTTCCGACCGCAACCCCAGCAACCTGCCCTGGAAAGAGTGGAAGGTGGATCTTGTTATTGAAGCTACAGGTGTTTTTGTCGACTACCAGGGTGCCTCTAAGCACATAGAAGCGGGGGCCAAAAAGGTGGTGATCACCGCCCCGGCCAAGGGGGGAGACATTCCCACGTTTGTCTACGGTGTTAATCAACACACCTACGACCCGGTGCGGCACAACATTGTCAGCAATGCCAGTTGCACCACCAACTGCCTCGCCCCGATCATCAAGGTGTTGCTGGACAAGTTCGGCGTCCTCCGTGCCACCATGACCACCACCCACAGTTACACCGGCGACCAGCGGATCTTAGATGGTGGTCACCGCGATCTGCGGCGGGCCCGGGCAGCAGCATTGAGCATGGTGCCCACCACCACGGGGGCTGCCAAGGCGGTGGCTTTGGTGATCCCGGAGCTGAAAGGCAAGCTGAATGGGGTGGCGGTACGGGTTCCCACGCCCAATGTGTCTCTGGTGGACTTGGTGGTGCAGACGGAGCGGCGCGTGATTGCCGAGGAGGTAAACGCTGCCCTCAAAGAAGCCTCAGAAACTACGATGAAAGGGATCCTCGCCTATTCCGACATCCCGCTGGTCTCCATCGACTACCGCGGCCACGACTGCTCGGCCATTGTGGATGCGGAGATGACCAGTGTGCTGGATGGGGATCTGGTCAAGGTCATGGCTTGGTACGACAACGAGTGGGGCTACTCCCAGCGGGTGTTGGACTTGGCGGAATACATGGCCGCTCACTGGGTGGAGTAGGCTGCTTCGGTTGGCAACCCTCTTCTGTTCCCCATTATTCCCCCATCGAGATTATTCCCCCATCGAGAACTGGGCAAAAACCTGCCAACGTTTGCCGTCGTGGAGGAGGAGCGTCAAAGCTGACGCTACAAACGCACTCTGGAAAGAACGCGTTTTGAACTCTGGCCAGGCGGCGCGAAAGTGGGCGGGGGTTAGGTCTCGGAAGGCCACGGTTATGTGGGGCACAAACGGACGGGCTTGAGCGGTCGTTTCTTTCCGGTTGAGAAGGAGCCCCATGTGGTGATGGGCTTGAGCTTGTAGCTGCTGCAGTTCTGGGGAGGGCACGACGTGAATAAAAATGACACGCGGCGCGAAGGCCCCAAAGCCGGATAACTGGATGGCGACGGGAGTTTGCTGCTTGGCAAAGGCCTCTAGGGATCCCGTCAAGGCCGGCAGATCGGAACTGGGCCACTCGAACGGCGGCACCAGAGTGATGTGGGGAGGCGAGCGCAGGGCCGCTTGGCTGGCAAATTGCTCGGCAAACTGCTGTTTGATGGCTGTCACCTGATCTTGCAGTGCTGGAGGGGGGAGCAGAGCAAGAAACAGTCGCTGCTTGGGGTTATCCACCAGCATCGGTAAGAACCTAGAGAACAGGGGATAATGCAACTGTAGCCAAGCCCAAACATCTTGTTATGTCGCGTCCTGTCGCTTCTTCCCCTATCCTGGATCCCTCCTCGGCAACCGGATCCCCAGGCCAAGCGCCTCAGCCGGCTCCCATTCCGCCCTACCAGTGGCATTTGTTCCTTTGTGCAGATCAAACCAAGCCCAAATGTTGTGAGAAATCCGTGGGATTGGAAGCCTGGGACTATTTGAAATCGCGGATCAAGGAATTGAACCTGGAAATCGGGAGCGGGGGATCCCTGCGGGTACACCGCACCAAAGCCAACTGCCTGCGGGCATGCGACTATGCTGTTCCTGGCCCTGTGTTGCTGGTGTATCCCGGTGGGTTTTGGTACCACTCGGTCACGCCGGAGGTGGTGGAGGAGATTCTTCAAAAGCACATCCTGGGAGGGATCCCTGTTGTTGAGTATCTGGTAGCCCAAGATACCCTCAGCGCCCCTGATCCAAAAGGGCATGGATAGCCTGCACGCACTCTGCCGTCACCCGCTGCAAATCGGCCTTATCGCTGGAAGCGGGGGGGGGAATCACGTCGCCAATGCGCACCGTGATGGGGCAGAACAAACGCGGCCACCGGGATCCCTTGGGCAGCACTTTCTCGGTACCCCAGAGGGCCACAGGCAACAGAGGGGTTTGCGTTCGCGCTGCAACCAGAGCCGCTCCCAAGTGGGGGTGAGGAATGCGGCCATCGGGGGTACGGGTGCCATTCAAAAAGATCCCTACCGCCCATCCCTGCGCCAAAGCTGCTTCCGTGGCCCGCAGGGCAGCGCGGTCAGAGCCGCCTCTTTTGACCGGGTAGGCGCCGTAGAGCTGGATCACCTGCTTCAGCCCCGGCACCCGAAACAGCTCTTCCTTGGCCATGAAGGCCACCGGGCGGCGCACCGCATTGGCCACCAGCGGCGGATCCAAGTGGCTGGCGTGATTGCTGACGACGATGAGGGATCCCTGGCGAGGCACGTTTTCCTGCCCATAGGTGCGCCCAAAATACAGTCCCCGAAACAAGGGGTTGACCACCAGCCACTTGAGCAGCCAGTAGGCCAACCAATCCCGGCGGCGATAGCCCATCTGCGAGTCCAAGCGATCCCTGCCACTCCGGCAGCAGTTCCCTTTCTGAGTGTAGTGGAGGGTGGGTGGTAAACTACCCGGCTCCGACCGCTAAGCGGTACGGAGCGGGCTTTCAGTAGCCCTGAGCCTGCTCTGCTCTACCAGAGAACAAAACAAGCCCGG